>JAYEGG010000176.1:0-3362 GCA_034658995.1 Methanobacteriota archaeon
TGTGGCAAATAAAACTTTTAGCCACAGATTAACACTGATTTCACTGATTACACCCATCTAATCGTACTTGCATTTGCCGGTTTGGCGTCATGTTTTTCAACCGACCAGAACAAATTAAAAAGTCTCTCAGACAATCTTGTGCACCCGAGGCTTTGGGACAATATTATTTTTGAGTTCGATACGCGGCAGCACTCTTTGAATGATTCGTCGTAAAAACCGACCGCTATCAGTCGGCATTTTTGTCCCAAAGCCGGTCGTGGGATAATCCGAAATCATTCATCGTATCATTCCATCATCTCACTATCGGCGATGCATCAGGATCAAATGGGTTTGTTCGCATGGCGAGAGAGAAGAGATATGGGTAGTTATCCTTCAGATGTTTCATGTAATCCAGCCACTGATGGATCAATAATGTGTAGACCCTTTTAATATCGCCGGATAGGTGTGCGTAGTCGGTATCCGGTAACTGTTTCAGGTCACCTCTCTTAGCCAATTCCTCTGTCAGGTGAAACACCGCCCAGAGAAGCTTTGTAAAGGATTCATGCTCCAGCAAATTTGGGTTTTCTAATAACCGCAGCAGAAAATTCCTGTGTCCAACGAGGAAGTTGCGTAAGCGTTCTAGATCTACGTTTTGGATATTGATCCTGTAATCATAATTCTTGAGGCGTTTGCTGAGATCCATAAATTCTTGCTCAGACCATTTATCAGTAATGACAAGTTCTTTTCTTATTTTATCTAATTTAGGATCGTATTCAGAGAAATAAGCTAACAAATCATCTCCAACTTCGCTAAAGAATGCCCCTATAACCATGTTCAGCTTGTTTAGCATAGCACGTTTCTCTCGCATATCGAGTAGCCGGTGTAGTATCAGGGCGACCAGTAGGACCTCGATCGGGACAAATGCGATATGCCCTAGCATGTAGATGAAGATGTGATGGGAATCTCTGAAGATGGCATAGTGTAGGAGATAAAGTAGTGCAGACAATAGAACTAAAGATATTCCGAAACGAATCTCCCAACCAACGCTTTTCATATTTCTCATATTTATTCCCTCTATTCCCTATCAATCGGGAAGCCACTAACGCTCCAGGCTTTCATGCTCCCGAGAACGTCGCAGCAGACATTCGTGTATCCGGCCCGCATAAGGATGCTTGCGGCAAGACTTGCACGGTGACCGACATTGCAGACGATCGTGATCGGTCGGTCTCGCGGCACATCTGACAGCCGGCTTTCAAGCTGTCCTATATAGATGTGCATACTGCCCTCTATGTGCCCCTCGCTCCACTCATTCTCGTCCCGCACATCGAGCACCAGAAGATCATCCCCGCGATCGATCCGGCGTTTAAGTTCGTGTACCGTTGAGAGTCCCATGTACTCAACCGCATTTCCAGCATCGTACCATGCCTCAATCCCGCCTCTTAAGTATCCTCTGATATTCTCGTAGCCCAGCCGCACAAGGTATCGGACTGCCACGTCCAGGTGGTCGTGCAACTCAAGAACCAGCAGAATCGGCTCGTTATGGGGCAGGACCCATCCCGCATACGCAGGGAGCCCCTCCAGCCAGATGCTGTAAGAGCCCCTGATATGAGCGCCTCCAAAGGAGGGCGGGGTTCTGGCATCGAGAACGATTGCCCCCTCTCGTTCCATCGAATCCTTGAACTCATCGGGCGTCAGAGGCGGTGGGGCTGGCAGTCGTCCCATGAGGGGCGGTCCCTCAAGATTGTACCGCTCCATAACTCTGAAATACGGGGGTCGTTCGTGGTGCTCGGCTGTTTTGTGTCTGATAAACTCCTGCCGGTTCAGCTGGAGCATGGGATTACTGGCTCGCTCTATCCCTATCGTGCTGTGATCTCTCTCGCTGATGCTCCCACCGCAGACCGAGCCAGCACCGTGAGCCGGGCAGAGGATGACTCCGTCGCCAAGGGGAAGGATCTTTTCAAGGATGCTGTCATGAAGCGCTCCTGCCAGTCTCTCCGACTCATCCGGACCATAGAAGTCGGTTCTGCCCACGTCCCCGACGAAGAGCGCATCTCCTGTGAAGACCATAACCATGGCAGCATCTTCGCCGGAAGAGAGGTCTGCCAGTGTGTATGACATGCTCTCATCCGTATGCCCGGGCGTGTGCAGCGCGGCGATCTCCAGACTCCCGATCCGGAATGCCTCGCCATCATGAAGCGTGCTTCCATAACCCCAGTTGATGCCCGGACCGTGGAAGACCTCAGCTTCTGTGAGGTTGGATAGCTCCCTCGATCCGATGACGTAGTCTTCGTTGCGGTGGGTCTCGAATATGTACTTGATCCGGAGTTCTTCTCGCTCTGCTAACTCGATGTAAACGTCGCAGTCCCTCCGCGGGTCGATCACAGCAGCCTCGCCGTCCGAACCGATGAGGTAGGAGTTGTGAGCCAGTCCATCTGATTTGATTCGTTCAAAGATCATCAGTGATCACCTGATTCTTCCATCTCTTGGGGCAGGGGGTGTATATAGTTTCGCTCATTTCATGCAAAGCTCGTGAATTCGTGATCGAGAGATTGGAGCATACCGAGGCGAAGATGGATTGGATAAGGACATGCGTCCTGTTTGAGCCCAGAGGCAGTATGGACTCGTTTGGAGCCATAGTTCTGCCCCCGATCGATAAAAGAACAAAATTTTCGATTATCTTCATGAACACGCTTGGGTATGTGTATATGTGCGGACATGCAACGATTGGGGTTGCGGGGGCGCTTTCGAAACTGGGATATATCCGGATGGAGGGGCCAGAGACAGAGATATCGTATGAGGCGGTTGCAGGAATCGTGAATGTCAGGCTACATGTTAAGGATTCTGTGATAGGGAAGATATCGGTTGTAGAACCTCCATCCTTCTTCGTTAAGAATGTGAGTATTGAGCTTGCGGGCGTGGGAGAGGTGCCGGTTGCCATAGCGTTTGGAGGTAACTTCTTTGCGATAGTCGATTCCCGAGAGCTGGGCATCAGAGTGGAGATGAAGAACATTAGAAGACTGATAGAACTTGGACTCAAGATAAGGGACGAGGTCAACGGGCTTGAGGAGACCATCCATCCGGAAAATCCATACATCAAAGGAGTTGATCTGGCGATGATATATGAGGAATGGGGGTTCTCAGAGATTTTTCCATTACCGGAAGAAACCAGTAAAAACCGGAAAAAAGACATATCAACCGGGGATATTGCAAAGATTCTCACCTTTTACCGTTGTCTGGATCCGGGGAGTTATCGGAGTGCCGTTGACTGGTTCAAAACAACCGCTTGCGACCTTATTATCGGAATTGACGGAGCGCATTTCAATGAATCGCGAATATACCGTGAACTCACGGTAATTGAGCAGCAAAAAGAGAAAATTGAGCAA
>JAYEGG010000177.1:0-3361 GCA_034658995.1 Methanobacteriota archaeon
TGCGGGCGTGGGTGGCAATGGCGGCGGTATGATGGATAATTCAACAGACTGCCAGGTATATGGATCGTTTGCGATGTTGTCAGCAATCCGGATTGCGTACGTCCCCAAAGATGCATTCTCACTCGCATGAATCGTTATCTGGTACCAGGTGGTCTCGCCAACATCAAGAATCTGCGATTCAACCGGAGATATTGTGATTCCGGGCGGAAGGTCTTGAGGATCCGGGAATTTGAGACTGGCGTCATAGCAGAGGTTTCCGTGGTTCGTGATCGATACGCGGGATGTTGCGAGTGACCCCTGACAGATCTCGATAGGTGGAATCGTGCCCGGCGTGGCATAATCCGTGCATGCCAGGTCATCCTCCATGGCAGATGCCGCCAGAGTTACAAGCACTAACCACACCAGCAGTGCGTGGACGATCGATTTCATCAGTATGTAGTATTTGTGTCTGATATGTGCATAAGACTTACGCTGGTATCAAGGAGACTTTTTCGATGCCGGTGGCTTGCGTGCCCCACCGCGAAAGGACCGGGCACGCCCGCGGCAGCCTGGATTCAGCTCATGGTTGCCGGGAGCGCGTCATCGAGAGTTGGTAGGTGTAGTGAAAATCGCTTCGATCATTCGTCCCCAAACAGCCCGTCATACGTCACCGTGAACAATGCCTCGCCATCAGGCAAGTTGGGTGAGTCGACCAGTTTTGCGACACGCTTATCGCCCTTTGATTTTCGCAAATATATCCGGAATGTCGAGGTGTGTCCCAGAATGTGTCCGCCAATCGGCTTTGTCGGGTCGCCAAAGAACGCGTCCGGCTTTGACATCACCTGGTTGGTTATGAAGACTGCGGCATTATTCAGATCGCCAAACCGCATAATGTTATGCAGATGCTTGTTTAATTTCTGCTGCCGGTCAGAGAGCGTGCCCCTCCCGACATATTCCGCCCGGAAATGCGCGGTCAGTGAATCCACGATGAGCAAACGCACCGGCTTTTCGGTGTCTTTGAGCGAATCAGCAAGCTCGGAGGCGGTTTCAACAAGGAGCATCTGGTGATTCGAGTTGTATGCACGGGCAACATGGATGTTCTTGAGGAATTCCTCAGGATCAAAGTAGTCATCATATCGCTTCGACAGACCGTTTACCATCTGCGTGATCCGATCCGGTCGAAAAGTATTCTCTGTATCGACGATGATCGTAGATCCGTCCAGCCCACCCCTGTCGACCGGCAACTGGACGTTTACTGCAAGTTGATGTGCTATCTGGGTCTTTCCACACCCAAACTCACCATACACCTCGGTGATCGCCTGGGTCTCAAATCCCCCGCCCATCATCTTGTCAACCTCTGCGCACCCGAGATTGATCCTGCCGACCTCTTTCCGCCGCTCAAGGATGGCGTCTCCGGTCTCAAATCCCCCGATATCAGCAGATTTGCGGGCAGCAGCAATGATCTTGAAAGCCGTGGACTCCCCGATTTCGGCGGTGTTCGCAAGTTCGGACGGTGATGCAACCGCAATCGCCTCGATTGAACTAAATCCTGCATCACTCAGTTTCTCAGCAGTCGCAGGACCGATTCCCGGAAGTTCTTCTATGGCTATTTCGTTCGTAGTCATTGATCAAACTGTCTTCCGTGGTGTATTAATCGTTTAGCATGAGCGGGGTGAAAGTGAAATCTGATTCGGAATGTCTGGCAGCCCGATGCCACGGCTGGCGCATTTTATCATGCCGGTCAGCAACCGCGCTACGTTGCAGAGGATGGCTGCACAGCACTCAACACGTCATCCGCGCCATACCGCAGCTTGATCGTGCGGCTTCTGCCGTGCATGCCAGCAGTCGGGAAATCAGTGTCGATCAGTCGCAGGGACACGAGTTTGTTTAACATCGTGTGGAATCTTGTGTATCCAAGCCCCACCGATTCGTGAAATTCCGTATACACATCGCCTGCTGTTGATGCGCCTTTTTTTGCAAGAATTGCAAGAATTGCATGCTCTCCATCGCTAAGCGACGATATTATCCGTGAAAGATGCAGCATCCGTGATTTTTTGTACGCGAAATGTACGTCATCCACTATAATGGTCATGCTCGCCCTTTGCTCAGCGCCAAGACCGGATCGCTTTAGAAGATCAATCCCAACTCTGAGATCACCTGCTTCTGACGTGTAATCGGCAATAACGTCGATCACGTCGTCCGAAATCACGCCGTCATAGAATCCAAGCCTTGCACGATCACGCAGGATGCTCTTCAGCTCATCCCATGCATATACCGGGAACAGGATCTCTTCTGGCAGGAAGATCGAGCCGACCTTCGGATCAAAGACATAATTCAGGCGATCATCGCTTAGAATCGCGATCACGCTGATCTTAGTCCCGGGATGAGTTTCATGGGCACGTAATAGCGAGTACAGTACATTATCCACCTCTTTTTCGTAGAACAAATAATTTATGTCATCGAGCGCTACGATCAGAATCTTCTCATTCTGGATAAGGTATTTTGCAATCTCGTCAAGTATTTTCCTGAACGAAACACCTGATGAGGGCGGCGCATGACCAATCAGCTCGTGGAAAATGCTTGAAAATATTGTATACCGGGTCTGGTTTGCCTGACAGTTGACATGCACAGTGATCGCGCCCGGCGCATGTTCGCCCAGTTCCTCAAACGCCTTCTTCACCGCCGTGGTCTTTCCGGTACCGGGCGGACCCACGCACATCAGATCGATCGGGCGCATCCCCTGCATTGCGGGGCGCACCCCGAACAGGAGCGATTGGAGTTGCGAATCCCGGTGTTCAAAATGCTCCGGAATGTGATCGAACTCGAAGATTTCGCCCCGCCTGAACAGCGTTTGATCCCACATCAGCGTTTTCCCGGGCATGGTTATGTTATTTCGGGGGAGATATTAATAATGGTTTGCTGGTATCCACTTCAAATCTAATGGTAATTTAAAAATTATGTATGTGTTTAGCTGAGGTGAAAAAACCACGAGATTACACAAGATTACACGAGATTAACACAGAAATCTTGTGGAAATCCATGTAATCTCGTGGTTCCGATGTGTTTAGCTGCAATCTCGCGGTTAGCTAAACACGTACAAAATTATGAGTCTCTGGCATCTTTTCGTGACCGTGAACCCAGGAGCTCTATCAGATTAACCATCTATTCAGCCACTCGATATCGGTTTTGTAGAGTTCTCTCGGTCAGTTGAAAACATAATGAACCGCAGATAAACGCGGATGAACGCAGATTTGTTAACCCGGGTATCTCTCATAAATCTCGCGTGCATCTCTCGATTAATAGAATTGAAAGAAGCCATAGTAACCAGAAAGTAATAAAATCACTAACATCGAGGGATATTCCTTATTTACTTGATTTATCA
>JAYEGG010000178.1:0-3353 GCA_034658995.1 Methanobacteriota archaeon
TTGCGGAGCCATTACCCACAAACGCCCCCGGATGGCAGTTCCGGTCCAGGGAGCACATCCCAATGATGCTCACACTTATATATCGCCGAAACATACATTGTCACATGTCAGCAGCAACCGATAATGTGGCTGTAACTGTTGGTGTTCCTGAAACCATGAGCAGCCGGATGGGAAAAATCGAAAAAGAACTGTTCTTGAGGCTTTTGAAAGTGACTGAGGCGGGAGCAGTTGCTGCTGCGCGCTGGATTGGTTATGGGGACCGGCATGCCGCGGATGATGCCGCGGTCGAGGCGATGCGAAGAGTGCTCGCACAATTTGATATCGATGGCGAGATCGTTATCGGCGAGGGCGAGCGCGACGAGGCGCCGATGCTATATATCGGGGAGAGGGTCGGAACAGGAAAAGGTCCGAAGGTCAGCATCGCAGTTGATCCGCTTGAGGGCACGAATCTTGCGGCAGAGAACAAGTTCGGGGCGGCGGCGGTGATGGCGGTCGCAGAACCTGGCGGGCTTCTGCGCGCACCTGACATCTATCTTGACAAACTGATCGTTGGTCCCGAGGTGGTGCGGCATGAGCGGAAGACCGGACAGCGCATTGATCTCGACGCTTCGCCCGAACACAACTTACACATCGTGGCAGAGGCTCTGCACCGCAAGATTGAGGATATTATCGTGGTGATACTTGAGCGGTCCAGACACAATGAGTTGATAAAAGAGGTGCGGGATGCCGGCGCAAAGGTGCGGCTCGTCACTGATGGCGACCTGATGCCAGGGGTTGGGGCAGGAATCCGCGGCACCAACGTTCATGTCGTCATGGGCATCGGAGCAGCCCCGGAAGGTGTCCTGACTGCAGCGGCGCTCAGAACCACGGGAGGAAAGATGCTCAGCAGGTTTGTCCTTCCGGCAAAGGCAAATCGAAAGAGCGAGGCTGAGATAAAGAATGAATACGATCGGTTCATGCCAAGATTGCTTGAGATGGGGATTACAAATATCGATAAGCTGCTTTACACGGAGGATCTTGCATCTGGAAATGACGTGATATTCTCGGCAACGGGCGTGACACAGAGCGACCTCTTTGAGGGCGTGAACTTCTTTGAAAACGATGGTGCGCGGGTGCGATCGGTTGTCATGGGCTCAGGATCCGGAACGGTTCGTTTCATTGACACCATCTATGTACTTGACAAGGTGCTGACGCCAGTTCGGTTGCGGTGACCGTATGGATCTGCAATCGCAAGACTGGAATCCATAATTAAGACCTATAATGGTGGGGTGGAGTATGAGTGGGCTGATACTGAATGCAACGATCTGCGCCGCGATAATGCTGTCTGCATTCGCGTTCGCATTGACGTTATACCAGAACAAACCGAAGTGCAAAGACCAGAGCACACCTTCGATGATCGCGCTGATTGATTTCTGGACGCTGATCGCGCTTTCTTTCATGTTCGTCTGTGTGCGGGTGATTGCAGCGTTTTACGGGTATGTCGAAGTCGACCGGGTGTGTTATTATATTGCGGCAGTTCCTTTCGCATTTCTCCCGGTACCAATAGTATTTTTCATAGTTTATGTTACCACAGGGGATAAAAGGTCAAGTTGGGCGCTGTCTCTGCTGTTTTCCATATTTGGTATCGCGTATCTGGCGTTTCTTTACACGTCCGGGGTCGTCGGTCCCGAGGTCACCTACTGGGCAACCATCTTCTCGATCGACAGCGATATCGCGATCACCGTATATATGGCAGGGCTTTTTATCGTGCCGACCGCGATGATCTTCGCACTTCTTGGAATCACCCTGATCCGGAAGATCTCGAGACGCCGAAGATACCATATTGCGCTGGTGCTGGTTGCGATATCCCTTGTCTTTGACTTCATTCTCGTGGATATGGTGGCGGTTCAGGATATGATGCAGGTAGTAGCCCGCCTCTTCATCCTGATCGGGGTGGTGCTTGCATTCCTTGCATACTATCCGCCCGACATACTGCAGGACCGCCTTAGCATCCGGAAAGTTCAGGAAGCAGAGCCTGATGCGGAGGGAATCGATGAGTGATATCGATATTTCCCTTGAAGGCGAGGTTGCCATGTATTTTCAATCGCTTGGCATCAACAATGGTCCAGGTGACATTCAGTACCGCCTGATCATCCGCGTTCTCGCGGAAAACGAGGGACATGTCACCATGTTTGCAGATATCCGGGCGTACACGGACCAGATCGCGGATCGTGGCAGTGTTGGGAGCAAACTCAAAGTTATCTTCCTGATGTCGGGACTGGTGGAGAAGGTGCACCGCGGCGGATATGTGATCACAGACAAGGGGCTTGCAGCCGCACGGTTCATCGAACAGTCCACCAAATTCCACCGGAAGGCGATGCAGATCGACGGCATCGTCGAACGGATGCCCTGAAACCATGACACCATGAAAATCGGAATCGTAGTCACCGATCAGGACGATTGGACGGTCCAGGCTCTTGTTCGATCGATAAAAGAGATCGGTGCGACCCCGGTCATGCTCAGGTTAGATGAAATCACGGCACGCATCGGTTCACAGGATATCCCGGAGACCTGTGACATAGACGCGATCATCGTGCGAGATGTTGGTGCAGGTGCATTTGAGCAAGTCTCTTTCAAGTTTGACCTACTAAAGATCCTTGCCAGTGACATACCGGTCATCAACACACCTGAAGCCATCCGAAACGCTGCAAACAAGTATTATTCACTCCATCTTCTCAAAAAAGCAGGTCTTCCGATCCCAAAAACAGCCGTTACCTGTGATGCGGATGTTGCGATGGGGATACTCGATGACTGGGGCGAGATCGTGATCAAACCGATCTTTGGGTATAAAGGCATCGGAATTGCGCGTTTTCGCAGCGACCCCGAACTATCCATCCGGAATCGCGATTCTATAGGTAGAATACTATTCGAAAGGGGTGTTTTGTATATTCAGGAATTTATAGCGATGAACCGGGATATACGGGCGTTTGTCGTCGGAAAAACGGTTGCAGGCTCGATATACCGGTATGCCGAAACAGGGTGGATCACTAATCTGAGCCAGAGCGGGCGACCTGAGCCATGCATGCTTAACCAGTCACAGGAAGAAACGAGCGTTTTGGCGGCTGAAGCTGTCGGCGCCACCTTTGCAGGCGTGGACCTCGCCGAGACCAAGGATGGTTTCGTGATTCTTGAGGTCAATGGCACGCCGTCAGGGAAAGGAATATTCGATGCGTGCGGAGTCGATGTCACCAAAAACATCGTGGAATTGTGCAGCACGATTACAAGGTGTTAACCACGAATGGATTGATGAGTGAATCCCTAAAAGTTTCGTCCCTCTTCTATTATACTCAAAGAGACTTTTTAATTTCTTCCGG
>JAYEGG010000179.1:0-3350 GCA_034658995.1 Methanobacteriota archaeon
ACCTCTGCGTCCTCTGCGGTTTAATATTCCATACCATAACCGGAGCCTCCTGAAGTGTGAAAAAGTGCTTGTAACTCGAATTACCAAAGAGCCAAAAAGATTAACCGCAGAGGACGCTGAGGATCGCAGAGGGGTGTTGTTTCTCTCCCCCGTCCCTCTGCGGTTTTCGAATCGTCCCAGAAAATAATAAAAAGTGTCCAAGCTATAGTGGCATGACCAGAACCGCAACATTATTGCAACACGCCAGAATAATAAAGGAGCGATGGCGCAACTGCTTGATCTATTCGGGAAGAAGGACCGGGAACATAAATCTCAAACCGATGAGTTTCAGCGGCAGATCGATCAATTGATCGCAGAAAATCAGAAGTTGAAGACAAAACTGGATAAAAGGGATGAAAAGACAAAGGACGCGCTCACAAGGAAACAGGAAGTCGAAGAAATCCTGAACCACACACAGAAACAGATAACAACACTTGAAAATGAACTTTCAGTACTGAAAGATGAAGCATCGAAAAATATCGCATTCAGCGGAACCTATTTGTTGAACAAGAAGAGTTTTGAGGCGGTCATGCTCGAATTAAGTTCGATCCGGGCGCAATCCGGGGCGTTTCACTCGATCTATTTTAATGCGAATACACGAGCATCGGATTTTGATTTTGGGGATTTTATCGACGAAAACTGCATATACATGTTCGATCAGATCAAATCGAACCACGGAAAAGCGCTCTTTTATGATGAGAACCACTGTATCTCGCTTGCCATCGTGCCCCCGTTTAAAATAAAGCGTTCGGATTGGATAACCGGTGATGTGCTGGATACAGGTCATCTGAAGACGATGCTTTCGTGCGAGCCGGTCATCTGCGTCGTGTATGCACATGCAGGGACTACAGTCATTGGAATTGTCGAAACAGACGATGTCCGCGCCGAGATCGTTCGAACCGGTGTGCAGGCGAAGCATACCAAAGGGGGATGGAGTCAGCGAAGGTTTGAGCGGGGGCGGGATCATGATATTGAGTATCACATAAAAAAGGTGCAGGAAAAGCTCCAATCCATGATTGAATGGGCGGGCGGGGTGGCTGAGATTGATGGCATGGGTGGGAAAACCATTGATGTGGTTATCACTGGCGGTGACCTCCGGCTCGCAAGAGAGATGATCGCAGATACGCTTGATAACGTACCGGTGATCGAGAAAAGGGTCGACGTGGATGGAAATCCTGATGATGTCGCGGTTAAGGTGGCGTGGGCTGGCAGATTGTACCGGTTATGACCGGGATATCACAGCAGGAACACTGCTGCACACACAACAGTCGTCCACCCCTCATCTGCGACAGCGTCATCTGCGATGCCCATAATTTCAGGACTATCATCTCCTGAAAGGGTGCCGTACATCTCTGATGCAAGGTTGCAGGCATATTCAAGCGTTTCATCCCGGGAAATGCCCGTTGTATGGTATTCTGCAAGATACCCGAATCTTCCGGGACTGCCTGGAAGTGCGCATCCGATGGACGCAGAAACCAGCTCCCCTGCAATGTCTGATGCGTTTCTCGAGATGACCACGAAAGCGATCTCTCCAGGGTTAAGCTCCACTATCCCTGATTCTTTTGGGATGATCTGGCAGTCTGGTGGCACAATCGAACTAACAATAACCAGATTTAGGTATTCAATCCCGGCATCACGTAGTGCCAACGCAAACGACATCAGCGGGTCCGAATGCCGTCCAACCCCCCAGGTAAAGAACAATTTCCTTGGGACCAGGTGTTTCGCCATTATCTGCTGGTGTCCGTCGCTATCGGTCCTATAAATCCAAGCGCATCCTCGATCCTGCCAAGTTCAGGTCCCGTTGTGTCGGCACCGGCAAGATACCCGGCAGAGTTCGCAAGCAAACCGGAACCAATCAGCGGAGATCCGAAGTTAACAGTCCCGATATCAACCGGAAGATCAAACACATCCTCAAGAATATCTATTTCGGAATCGCTCACTCTCGGATGAACTAAAACGCCCTTGTTGGTCGCAACCCCTGCCATCCCGACCGTCTTCAGCCCGGCGATGGTTGCCCTCCGCACATCCACATGTAGCGTATCCGCAATCGTCTTCACAGCCCGGTCGGGCAGGCCCGGATGCACGACTGCCGCAGTGTCGTTTGCAAGAACAATGTTTCCGACAGCGGTCATCACATCAGGGATTGCCCGCACATCCACATCCCCGAATTCCCGTAGCAATTGGGTTTCCTCTGCGTACACATATTTTGAGACCACAAACCCACTGCAATTCCCGCACACAAGCGAGCCCACAACAAAACTCCCGGCAATCGCGGTCTGCATGACCCTGACGCGCAACGCATCCTCGATCTGATCAGTGGTCACGCGAGGCGTGCCGATAGGTACAAGCGCGACATTATCAGTTGCGGTGGCAAAGACGCCAAGCACGGGACTACTGCCGATCGTAAGTTTCCGGTCCATCGATAACCGCCTCACACATCAGAAAAACTCTTATGGAAAACGCGTTGCCACAAAAGAATCCTCAAGCGAGTTCCGCCTCCACAGCACCGTCTTCGAACCGTATAGCCCGCACCCGGATGCGCCTCGGCGGCTTCTGTGCGCCACGCCTCCAGATCGCCTCATTGATCGTGCGATCCAGCTTGACGTTCTCCACGCCAGTCTTCATGTGCCGCACAAGATATGCGCGCACATCCTTGATCGCCCGCTTGCTCCGCTTCCACCTCGCCGTTCTTTTCACGGACCTCAGTGGTATCGTGTATACCTGCTCCTTTTCCATCATAACGATCAATCCTTAATGCTACTACGTCTCCAGTGGCGACGCTTCGGGTGCGTCGACACTTTCCTGTTTGTCTTCATAATTGCCCATACCGGAACACGTTTATTCTGATTAAACGCCTTCGCAAGGAGTTTTTTCTGTCCCTTTGTCTTTTTGGTCATCATATCACTTCATTATTGTAGATGTAAGTCCATGGTCTTTGTGCCTATCAATGTATCGTCCGCATACACTTCGATCGTTGAATGGTATATACCTGCAATCGAGACTCCACTGACCTTTGCCGGCAGATTAAACACAGCACACAACGTGCACGACTCCCCGCCCCCAATCGTCTCGGTGAAGCTCATCTCATACGTCTCGGTCTTATCTTCCTCTGACTTCGTCTTCAAAGCCATGTTAGCAAGCCGATTGTCCAGCTTAACAGCAGTTGCAGTCATAATAATCCTCTCTTTAGTGACCGCAGCATCACCGTTGTTGAAGATCGTTATCGTTGCTTTGGAAGGCTCCCCGAGCTTTAATTCCGATGTATCAATCGATTTAACATACGGCTTCTCAGGAGGCGGTCCTGATTCTCC
>JAYEGG010000180.1:0-3329 GCA_034658995.1 Methanobacteriota archaeon
CCAGCAACTGCTATAGTTAGTATAGACGAGAGTCTTCTTCGTTCCACTACTTATTTACCTCCTTATGTTATATGGTAAAACAAAATACGATTGATCTCTTAAAAAGTTTTTGGTTGTTTATGGTGTGATATGTTAATTATTAGAAATTATCTAATTAAAGTATTAAGCATCCTCACATCGTAAAGACCAACGTTGCAAGAGGTGTGAGTGGAGATGTTCCGCGCGAGTGCACTGTTCCGGGAGCAATGAATCATTCGTCTGCATTTCTTGGGCGATTCGTCCATGATCACAAGTTATTTCAACACTCACGACGGGCAGATCATTATATGGTAAAGCAGAGGTTTTCGCGTGTATGGGCAGAGAACGCGAAGGTTGTGATGCAGGGATGAGGGATGCCACGGTTCACATCTACAGGACATCACCAGAGACGCTTTTCAGAGATCTCGGAAGGGCACTGGACACGCCGGAGTTCCGGGAGCTGCGCCCGGAGAACGAGACATTCATCAAGATTAATGCGAATTATGATCAGAACTGGCCCGGGTGCAACACATCAATCTGGTTTCTGGATGCGCTGCTCGGAAACTTAAGGGAGCGGGGTTTTGAGAATCTGAGCGTAATTGAGGGCGATCTGAAGTTGCAGCCTGCACGGGGGACGGTTGCGGCACTTGGCATAACGAAACTACTCGATAGACACGATGTCCCATTTATACCGATTGAAGAGCTACCGCGGGACGGTTGCGAACTCCCGCTCATCCTGCATGGTTCGCAGCTCATCAACACATCGGTTCTGCATACGCACACCTTTGCGGTGATTTCGTGCGCAACAAAGAACCTGTTCGGGCTTTTGCCGGTATACCGGGAGAAATACCACAACGAGCTCTCTCTAAAACTGCTTGAGATCCTCGAAAACCTGCGAATGGCGGACTGCAGGATGTTTGCCATAATCGATGGGACGGTCGGGCTTGAAGGCGGGAGTATGCGGATGGGCGACCCGAAACGACTGGACCTGATACTGGCGGGAGATGATGCGCTGGAACTTGACCGGGTGGCAAGCGAGATTATGGGGTTTCCCGTGGCTGATGTGCCCCTATTGAGGCTTGCTCTTGCAACCGGGGCACTGGACCCTGCCCACGCGCGAGTTGATGGGGGCAGGGATTTTCCTGACGGTCTTCCGGTGCACCCCTTTGCTTACAAAAAGTCACGAATCGCCAGCTTTGACCTGTGGCTGCGAAGAAACCGGCTGACCGGACGATTCCTCAGGTACAACAGCCCGCTTGACAGGCTTGCACAGCACGCAAGAAGGTTCTACACGGCGCGGGTTTACAATAAGAAGAAAGAGAAGGTAATGAGTGGAGATTGGACTGAGTACCGATGAACAATAGAATCGCGCAGAAGAACTACTATGATTCCTGCGACAACTTCGATATCCTTGAACTGGGCACTGCGGACGGAAGGGAGAACGAATACCGGAAGCGGTTCATATCAAGAAGAGCGGAGACGATGGCGAAGCTCGCTGGTCTGGATGGGGGATCCACAGTCCTTGAGGTGGGGTGTGGGACCGGGATATACACGGTTCACTGGATTAAATCGTCGGGAATGCTATGTGGGCTGGATATCTCGAGGGGAATGCTTGTGAGATTACGAGAGAAGATTAAGAAGACCGATTCCGAGGATCTCTTCACAATCGAGGGCGATTCCGAACATTTACCATTTCGCAACCGGTGCTTCGATGCGGTCATGTCGGTGAACATGGTTGAGCATCTGGACGATGTGCCCGCGGCATTGCGGGAGATGAGGCGGGTCTGCCGGGACGGTGGCAGAATCGTTGTGTCTGTTCCAAACGGCAATTTTTCTGCAGAATACCGGGCAAAGCTTATGCAAATGATTGAGTGGCTTGCGGCAAGACTTTTCAGGGAGCCTGCCCGTCCAGAGCCTGCCAGATCTCGTGGCGATGATTTCACGCACCAGGATCTTTCGATGGATGATCTCACAGGGGCATTCGCAGAAGCCGGGATCCGAGTTGAGCAGAAGGGTTTTATGGGGGTTGTTCCGCATCAGGCAATACCCGTGGGGGTTGCCGGGCATCTTACGTGGATGGAGGTTCTGGAAAGAGTCTTTGAGATGATTCCGGGGCTGCGGAGTGTTGCGGGAGTGATCATAGTCTGCGGAGTTGTGGATCCATGACCCTACACCCGTTCATCTCGATAATAATTCCTACAAAAAATAATGAAGATACGATAGAAAACTGCATGGAGTCCCTCAGAGATCTGAAGTATCCCAAAGACCGCTATGAGATCCTGATCGTGGATGGTCACTCGAAAGATGAAACCGTCACAATAGCAGAGAGGTACGGCGCAAAGATATACTATGAGGAAGGCGGGACACGAGCCGCAGCCTGCAACGTGGGACTCAGCCACGTTCGCGGGGACTACGTTGCCTTCACTGACGCCGACTGCATCGTTGATAAGATGTGGCTTGCAAACGCGCTCAAATATTTTGGGGAAACGGCAGTGGCAGGCGTGGGCGGACCCAATATCGTGCCAGACGACGTTGTTTCGTTTGGCAAAGCGATCGACTTTGTACTATCCCACACAATCTTTTCTGCAGGCGCAACATACGCAAAAAGACTCGGAGTTCCGATGGAAGTTGAGAGCATCGGCGGTTGCAACTCCATTTACCAAACAAAGGTGTTAAAGGAAGTCTTCCCGGTCGATGAGATCCCGACAGCAGAGGACGCCCTCCTGAATCACAGGATACGGCTCAGGGGTTTACGGTTAATCGATGCGCCAGACGTTGTTGTGTGGCACTACAGGCATTGGGACACCCCAAAAATGTTTTTCAGGCGGATGATCGCTTACGCAAGGGGAAGGGTGCAGGCAGGCAGGATCTACAGGGAGATGGTCAAACCGATGCACAAATTAGCTGGATTCAGTCTTCCGGTTGTGGTTTTGGCGATGGTTATGCTGTTTTTTGTATGTAATTCGATTTTCCTTGCGGTTGTTGGTATAGGGATATTCATTCTGCTCTTTTTCTCGGTTAAATGTCTTTATGAGACAAAATCGCTGGATGTAGCTCTCCGGGTGCCACCAGTCATACTGATCGAGTGGGTCGGGTGGTCGATTGGGTATGTGAAAGAGACGCTTTTAGGTGGGAGGCGTAGGTAGTTAGGGTGAATGCGCCCCACAAACGTTAAACAAGCACATTATAGGTATTCAAACCGGAAACTATCAGCAGGAGACATATACCACTGAACGTTTCAAAACAACGCGGGCGTCCGGAGATCTTACAAACTTGTGTGGATGGTAAGCTTTAATATTGCCGGATTTGTA
>JAYEGG010000181.1:0-1154 GCA_034658995.1 Methanobacteriota archaeon
GTCTATGTCAGGATCAACCACTACCACGTTCTTGAGGCTCGGGTGCGCGGCAAACGCAGCGAGAATTGCGTTCTTTGCGTCACCCTCGGTCCGTTTCTCGATCTGCACCACCGAATTAAAGTAGCAGCAGCCGCCTTTTGTCAGAACAACATTTTTCACGTCAGCAACCCCGCTCACTGCACGAAATATCACGGGTTCGTACGGAATCCCCATAAGGAGTTTGTGTTCGTCGCCAGACGGTATGATCGCATGATATATCGGGTCTTTCCGGTGGATCACGTTTGTAAGCTTGATCACGGGTTCGCTTCGCACCCGGTCATACGTTCCCGTGATGTCAACAAACGGACCCTCGGGCGCAGTCTCGGCGCCGATGTGCCCCTCAAGCACGATCTCGCAGTGCGGCACTTTGATCCCGTTCTCACACTCAAAGACCTCGAGCGGCTCTCCAAGAAGCGCGGATGCATATAAAAACTCCATGCCCACGGGAACGCGTGTAGAGACTGCAAAGATGATGGTGGGGTCAAGTCCAATCGCTATTGCAACAGGAAGCGTCTCTCCACGATCAAGTGCTTTCTTGTGCATGAGATACGTGTGCCGCGGGGCAACGAGTCTCGCTGCGAGTTTATCCTTTCCGATAACCATCAGGCGGTGGATGGATGCGTTCGTCACCCCGTCCACCTCGGTCACGACAACACCTGCAGTGATATACGGCGCGGGATCATCTTTGAAATATGTAATAATAGGTAGTTTCGTAAGATCGGGTTTTTCTGTGATTTCTTTTGTTGGAGAATCACTCACAAGTTTCACATCGCCAGATCCCCCTGCCATTCCGGCGGATGCGAGATATTTTGCCAGATCGTCTCGCTTAACATGTAACGCTCTGCAGAGGGCATCTCTTGATGAGAGAATATTCACAGCAACCCGGTGACTGTTTATATCGTGGAAGAGCGCTGGTTTCCCACCTCCGACAATTCCAACAAGATCCTGTTTTAGGGATACTGGCGCCTCGATCTCGGTCAGCAGGTTATCCGTTCTTAACTGGTCTATAAAACTTCTGAATGACATGGTTCCACCTGTTTATCTTGCCTTCGTTCACTTAATTTTACTGTACCAGTGCTTCTTTCCCTCGAGAAATCTGTCGATTCCCTGTTTCC
>JAYEGG010000181.1:1254-3326 GCA_034658995.1 Methanobacteriota archaeon
CGTGGTTATCGGTCATTTTCATAACCTCTGTCCGGCTTTATCCGTATAGCACAAAAACCCCATCGATCTTCGCCAGGACCTGAGAGCACCTTTTTTGGTTACCAGTCCCGCGTTATTGCACACCACCATGCATGGCAAGCTGCTTTTCACTGCCATGCACTTTCGCGTAACTTACCTTCGACCGCGTTTTCTGCTGCGAGGCTCGGGCGGTTTGGTTGTGAACAGCCTGTACTTGACCGTGCCAATTAGCTCGTTCTCGATCTGGCGCGCAAAAACGGATTCGGGTTTGTGCAGCCCCTTCACCCGCGTGGTCAGGTCCTCAAAACTGGCGAATTTGCCTTTCTTGCGCTCATCAAGTATCGTCCACATCAGTTTCTTTCCTATGCCCGGAAGCAGCTCAAGCATGTGTTGTCTGGTTGATATGGGATATGCCTCATTAATAAATCCGATAAAGTCAGTCTCGTCTTGCACGGTGATCTGTTCGAGCACGTAATGAAGTTCAGTCTTTGCTCCGTTTGTCAGGGAATCATATTCCAGCCTGCGCTTCACATGGTCGATCACATCGCGCTCTGTGCCCCCGATGTACACACGCTCGCCAATCTGCGGCACAACTCCTTCTTTTGGAACCAGTTCCATCAGGACACAGTACTTCTCGCCTATTGCGTGAATGGACGGTTTTTTCTGGTACACAGGTCTGGAATCATTTGGATCACCATAAGGGAGGTAATCCAGCACCCAAGCGTACTCCTCCTTCCCAGATACCTTCTCACTAAGTGGCATTAGATCACCCTTGTTGGCTTTTCGATTTATACTGAATCAGCTACCATATCCAGCATTTGATCAAGATCTTCGGCAGTGAGCACAAACCGTTCCTTAGCATAGATGCTACGGAGTTCGTCTCGCGTCTTAGGAAGAATGTCCGCGATTCTGATTGCAATCTCAGGCTTCATTTTCTCCAGATTTAGCAAATTGTTCGCGAGATCTCGTGATTTTCCAGCATCCATCTTCGCGAAAGCATCGACATGACGGATCGCTTTTTTGAGTTCGTAACCAAGTTCCTCTTCAGATCTCTTTTCCTTAACACGATCCAGTATCTCTTTTGCTTCTGATACTGTTAACCACTCTTCATCGATGACCTTCTTTACAATCATGCGAGGGATCTCCCTTTATAGTTTAACGCTTCACTGCTGCAGGCTCAAGTGTTGTGGATGCACGATCACTTCCTTCATGGCTCTGCCATCCCTTACACTCAGAATGTATGCGCGACCACGCTGTGCCACGACCTTGCCGGTGCGCCCATGGAACTTGGGATTTGGCAGCCCTCTATGCACGCTCGGATCAATGACGATATGAACCGAATCTCCAGTCTCAAATTCAATAATTGCCTTGCTAATTGCCGATAAGCCTCTTTTTCTCGAAGATTTCTTCAATTTGTATCTGGTTTTTCTTCGCTCGCCGTGTGATTTTGCCATGTTCGTAATCATACTGGCTCAATGGATTTAAGTGTTACGCAGAAAAGCATATAAGCATCCGAACGTAAGGGTAAAATGTTGATTTTATATCATGAATCAAAACAAGGATGTGATAGTAGATGAGAAGTAAATCTTGTAATACTCTTCTGGCAGTCATAATATTGGTTACATTGACCGCTGCGGTGACTTATGGTGCAGAGGTCGAGACTCAGTTTGCATCATTAACACTTACAGCAGACACCGTCAACTGTGCAGACTGCCATAAGGATAATCCCCACATCATCCACAAGCAGAAAATGGATGCCGGGAGGGTGACTTGTGAGGCGTGCCACGGTGCGGCATTCGAGATCGGCATACCAGAGTGCATTAAATGCCACTCAGGTCCGATACACGAGGTGCATATCGGCAGGGTCACGACAGAGGATTGTACATTCTGCCACAAGGATCTTGAGGCTGTGCATTACACTGTTTTCGGAGGTAAAGAACTCGTGTGCGCACACTGCCACGGAGAGATCGTTGCAGTACACGGCGAGGGCATGGACAGTTGCGTGAAATGTCACAAGACTGCGCCTGATATTGTTAAGCCAGTGAAATCAGGAG
>JAYEGG010000182.1:0-3320 GCA_034658995.1 Methanobacteriota archaeon
CCGGGCTGCCTTGATCTCCATCAGCCCGCTTGTGTAATTCGGCTGCCAGAGGGGTTGTGTTTTCCACGGTGTTTCTCATTCACAGCATCCGCAGATACCGGTCCAGTTCCCACTGGTGGACCTGAACCCGGTACTCATCCCATTCCGCAGAGGCGATCCGTATAAACGCGTTGTATGCGTGTTCACCGAGCGCCTGCCGCACAATATCGTCTGATTTCAGATAATCGAGTGCGAGACTGAGGCTTGTTGGGAGTGTTTCGATGCCTGCATCTGTTATCTCCTGGAAGTCCATCTCGTAGATGTTTTCCTTAATTGGTTTGCCCGGATCTATTTTGTTCTTGATTCCGTCCAGTCCAGCCATTAGAATGACTGCGAATGCAAGGTACGGGTTGCATGATGGATCTGGTGACCTGAGTTCGATTCTTGTGCCTGTGCCGCGGGCTGCTGGTACTCTGATGAGTGAACTTCGGTTTGCCCCGGACCATGTGATGTGGACGGGTGCTTCGTATCCTGATACGAGACGTTTGTATGAGTTAACGAGTGGATTGGTGATTGCGGTCACGGCTTTGATGTGGGTGAGTAGTCCGCCGATGAAGTACCGTGCCTCGTCGCTAATCTCATGGGCATCATCCGGATCGAAGAATATGTTCTTGCCAGCGTCGTTTTTGTCGAATAGCGAGATGTTTATGTGCATGCCGGATCCGCTTGCCCCGAAGACTGGTTTTGGCATGAACGTGGCATGGAGGTTCTTGTTTGTCGCTGCTGTCTTGGTCACATACCTGAAGATGAGGACCTTGTCGGCGGTGGAGAGTGCGTCGCCGTACTTGAAATCGATCTCGTGCTGCCCGCTTGCGACCTCGTGGTGCGACGCCTCGATCTCAAAGTCCATGTCCTCAAGAGCGATCACGATGTCCCTCCTGATGTCCTCTGCAAGATCGACCGGTGGAAAATCAAAGTAGCCTCCAAAGTCGTGCGGGGTGGTTGTTGGCACACCATCCTTCATCTCAAAAAGGAAGAACTCAAGTTCGGGTCCAGTATTCATGACGTACCCCATCTTTTCTGCTTCCCCTGCGGCTTTTTTGAGAACGTTCCTCGGGCATCCTTCAAACGGCGTGCCATCATGCAGATGTACGTCGCACACGATCCCGGCGACCGCCCCATTGCTATCTCCTGCCTTCCACGGCAGAATCCGGAACGTTGCCGGATCCGGCTTCAAAAGCATGTCGGACTCATGAATCCGCACAAAACCCTCGATGGATGACCCGTCAAAGGATATTCCGGTGGTGAGCGCTTTCTTCATCTGCGCAGCCGGTATCGCGACGTTCTTCACGGTCCCCAGTATGTCCACAAACTGAAGCCTGATGAACTTTATGTTGTTTGCAGCAATCGTGTCCAGTACCTCTTCGTTGGTGTTCATGGTATCGTTGATTGGAATATGAACCGCAATATTCATAAACTCATTCATTATAAATGGGATGAATGGCAGTCCATCCAATCGAATACAGGTACGGGACCGTGGAGATGAAGCAGGTCTGGAGCGAGGAGCCCCGCCTTAAAAAGCTGCTTTCCGTGGAAAGCGCGCTCGCGCGGGCAGAAGCTGATGTCGGACTGATTCCCGCCGGTGCGGCAGGCATTATCGCAGAAAAGGTCCATGCAGTCTCGCTTGACCGGGTAAATGAGATCGAGGACGAGATACAGCATGATATGATGGCTCTCGTGCTCGCAATTTCGGAGCAGTGCGGCGACGCGGGAAAATGGGTGCATTTTGGTGCGACATCAAGCGACATCCTTGATACTGCGACCGCTCTTCAGATGCGTGATGCAATCAGCATCCTGCGGGAAAAGTTATGCGGTGTACTTGGTATCCTTGTCGGGCAGGCTGATGCGCACAAAGAGACGGTCTGCGCCGGGCGCACGCACGGGCAGATCGGGGTTCCGACGACGTATGGGCTGCGGTTTGCGATATGGGCGTGTGAGATCGACCGGCACATAACACGGCTTGACGAACTGACCCCAAGGGTCGTGGTGGGCAAGATAGGGGGCGCAGTCGGGACGCAGGCTTCATTTGGCGAGAACGGAATGGAGATTCAGAAGAAGACGATGGAATACCTTGGCATCGGATCAGTCGAGGTCGCAAACCAGATCGTTCAGCGTGACCGGTACGCAGAGTTCGTGATGTGGATGGCAAACACCGTAACGACGCTTGACAAGATCTGCACAGCCGTGCGCAATCTGCAGCGAAGCGAGATCGCGGAGATCGCGGAAGGATTCGGGAAGAAACAGGTTGGGTCCTCAACGATGCCGCACAAACGCAACCCGATCAAGTCGGAACAGGTATGCGGGCTTGCACGGATTGTGAGGGCGATGGTTGAGCCTGAACTTCTGAATAACACGCTATGGGATGAGCGTGACCTCACAAACTCATCCTGCGAGCGAATCGTCTTTCCGGAGGCGTGTGTGCTCACAGATCACCTGATCAACCTAACAACGAAGGTTATCAGCGGTTTACAATTCTATCCCGAGAACATCCGGCGGAGTCTGGATCTGCTTGGTGGGCTTAACATGGCAGAATCCGTGATGATCGTGCTTGCAGAGCACGTTGGCAGGCAGGAAGCGCACAGCATCATCAGGGAGTGCTCGATTGCGGCGCATGAGGGTGGCATGAGTCTAAAGGACGCGCTGCTCAAGCGAGATGAGGTTACTGCGCATCTCGGAGCGGATGAAATCGAGGCTGCGCTGGACCCGTACAGCTACATCGGAACGGCTGTGGAGCAGGTGGACGCGGTTGTGGCAAGGCTGCGTGCTGCCCGGGTGTGAGAACCCGAAGCGCCACAATACCAGAAGCCCAAAGCCGGATGCTTCTCTGGAATTCGAGAAGTTTCATATCCTTCGCGTCCGTCAATCACGCTCACTTATCTTGCCAGCGCACCATGGTGCTGCGTAAGTATACTCGGGCACACGGCACAAACTGCGGTTCTAAAACCACACGAGACAAGAAAACACCCGGCGGAAGTGGATCAGTTCTGAGTGCCGTGATACGATACATGAATCACTTTCACCCCGCCCATTGAGCACATTTATCTATCAGCGTGTTCAGGAGAAAGTATAAATTAGATACTTCAGAGGAAGACCATGATTCAGGAAACATCCGAACAGATACGAAAGCGGTTCCTCGAGCTGAATGCCGAGATCGAACCTCAGAAGATTGAACGGCGCATCCGTGATCTGGTTGAACGATTCAAGGTTCCGGCAGCAGAGGCAGAGCGAAGCGTCGTGAGCTACTTCCTGCGGGAACACGGGATCAAACGAGAGGATTATTA
>JAYEGG010000183.1:0-13477 GCA_034658995.1 Methanobacteriota archaeon
ACACAGGTGAACGCAGATTAAGGTTTTTTTACATAACCCGGGATTTGTCAAAAGACTCCATACGACACCGGACCATGCATATAAAAATCGCAGTTTGTGTCGTGTGCTCGAGTATAGCTAACCACGAGATTACACAGATTTCCACAAGAATATTGCCAATATCTTGTATGTGCTACCATCTTCTTGTGTTAATCTCGTGAAATCTCGTGGTTTTTCACCTCGGCTAAACATATACAAGCGCCCATACATTAATTGGATTTTCGCAGATGAGTCGCAAACAGACCGGGTTACTTACATAAAGCTCATCGAGATGAATGCCGCATACACCATAATAAACAGTAGACCGACTCTCCGGTCGAAGATTCCCCGGTACCTCATAAAGATCACCATCGCCATCGCCAGAAAAACCATCAGAACGATATCGTTCACAAGTACCTCGCCATTGGTCAGCGGGATGGTGCCTATCGTGGCACCGATTCCAAGCGCGAGCAAAATGTTTGCGATGTTGCTTCCGATGACGTTTCCAATGATCATCATACCACGATTTTTCCGGGCGGCGGCAATCGAGACTGCAAGCTCCGGAAGCGAGGTGCCGAGTGCCACCAGTGTCAGCCCGATGATTGTGGCAGAGATCCCGAGTTCGGATGCAAGATCGATCGCGGAGCCCACCAGAAACTTGCATGACACAATCACGCCGCAAGCCCCGGCAACGATCATTAACACCGACTCAGCGAGTACTTTTTTGTTGTTGTGGGCATGATCCGCTGTGATAGTACGCGCTGACTGGTGCCTGCGGTACCCGTTCCAGAGATACCATCCGTACACCAGCAGCAGCAAAACCCCTTCGATGCGCGTGATCTTGCTGTTGTACAGGAAACAGCATGTTGCGACAACAAGTATCAGGACATGGATCTTTGCATCGTGGTGAATCCCCTGACTAACGACGATGGGGCGGATCAGGCATGACGCGCCAAGTATCAGCGCGATGTTGGTGATGTTTGACCCAATGATGTTTCCGAATGCAAGACCTGCGTTACCAGTCATGCTTGAGTATGCGGAGACTGCGATCTCCGGAAGCGAGGTGCCGATCGATACAATGGTCAGCCCGATCATGAACTCTGAGACTCCAATGATTCTTGAGAGCCTTGATGCGCCATCTGTAAACCAGTTGCTCGAGTACGACAGGAAGATGGCGGCGGTCAGGATGACTGCAAGTTCTGTCAGCATGAGTGATAGATTGGTTTAATAGTACATAATCGTTATAACCTATTCATGATGACCCATCAACCGGAGGAAAACAACATTGGCTAGAAAAACAGCCAGAAAAGCAGATCGCTGGAAATCAAAGATATGGTACCAGATCGTCACCCCTGAGATGTTTGGCAGGGCGGTTATAGCCGAAACGTTTGCGGATGCGCCGGAAAAACTGATCGGACGGACGATTGAGGTTACTGTTGCTGAGCTAACGAACGAGTTCTCGAAACAAAACAGCAAGCTGAAGTTCAAGGTCAGCGAGGTGAACGGGACTACGGCAAACACCGTGTTTCTGGGACATCGGCTGGCAAATGACTACATTGCATCGCTAATCAAACGCCAGACCTCACGCATCAATTCCAATTTCGAGGTGCGCACCAGGGACGGGTATCGGATAGTCATAAAACCAACATGTTTCACGACGCACCGTGCAAAAACAAGCCAGATCGAAGCGATACGCGAGAAAGCAGAGAAACTCGTCAGTGACCGCGCAAGAAAACTTGATTTTGAAAAGTTAATCGAAGAAACGGTGCAGGGAAAGCTTTCAGCGAAGATTTATCGTAGTGTTAAGAATATATACCCACTACGCAGAGTGGAAATTCTGAAAACAGAAGTCATATCCTCTGCTACACGGCAGTAAAGGTGTGACAGAAAGCCACCCGGCTTTTTTCACATCAGGACAGACCATCGAATCGTTAGATCATCAGATCATGCATCTCACAGCCCCTGACGAACGTATCCTTGCGGGCGAGCAGGGCTATGTGATGCAAAAGGCGATGGAGATACTTGTTGCACTCGGCGATATCTATGGCGCGGATCGTTTGATACCTGTGAAAAGCACCCAGATCGCCGGAGTGTCCTATAAAACCATCGGCGATGCCGGGCTCGAATGGATATCTGATCTGTCCGGCGCGGTGCGCGTCCCATCGATACTGAATCCCGCGGGGATTGACCGTCTGCGGTGGAGGGAACTTGGGGTTTCTGAGGAGTTTGCTGCAAAACAGGAGCAGATCATCGACGCTTATGAAAAATTAGGTATCATTGCCGAGTGTACATGTACGCCATATCACTTACGCGGTGATATTGCGGAGATCGGCGATCATCTTGCGTGGAGCGAGTCATCCGCGGTTTCTTATGCAAATTCAGTCATAGGAGCGCGGACAAACCGGGAAGGTGGACCTTCCGCACTTGCTGCAGCATTAATCGGGAAAACACCGAACTACGGGTATCATCTGGACGAGAATCGCGTCCCTTCTCTTGAGATCAGCGTCGAAGGTAAACTGAGCGGCACAGATTATGGCGCGCTCGGCTACATCGCCGGCAGGATCGCTGGCGCGAGGGTCCCGGTCTTCTCGCTCGAATCGGTGCCAACTGATGATGAGCGAAAAGCGCTCGGTGCGGCGATGGCAGCCTCAGGCGCTGTTGCGCTTTACTATATCGAGGGTTTGCCACCACACCCTCCCGGGGGCAAGTGCGATACCCGCGATATTGGGGAGCGTGTCACAATCGAGCAGAGCAAGATTGCAGGCGTGTATGATCTGCACAGGTGCGATCCTGACATCATCGCTCTTGGCTGCCCGCACTGTTCGGCTGATGAGCTTCTGGAACTGCGCGATCTGCTTGCAGGCAAGACTGTGACAAAAGAGTTCTGGATCTGCACGTCCCGGGCACTGCGCGATCGGCATCCTGACATCGTTGCCGGGATCGAATCAAGCGGCGCAAAGGTGATATGCGACACCTGCATGGTGGTCTCGCCGATGTGCACACAGTATGATTGCATGATGGTTGCCTCTGGCAAGGCACTTGCCTACGTGCCGCAGATGTGCGGGACCGACGCCGTACTCGGGCGCATCGAGGATTGTGTCAGGGCAGCTGTGGGCGGTGAGTGATGGGGATATGTGCTTGGTGTGACCCGGCGATCCCCAGGTTTTTAGACATAGCGCCGAAATATTCCTGATAGAGGATGAACGCAAACATTTACGAGATATTCAACTCCGTTCAGGGTGAAGGGATCTATGCCGGCACAAGACAGGTCTTTGTCAGGTTCTGCGGCTGCCAGTTACGGTGCGAATACTGCGATACCCGGGGTGCACGCCACCCGGCTGACGAGTGCAGGATCAACGAACGTCGTATCAACAATCCACTGGATGTTGGCGTTGTACTCGACGCTATCAATGACCTGTGGACGCCTTCCACGAGACACGTCAGTTTAACCGGTGGAGAGCCGCTGTTGCACCATGGTTTCATCAAAGAGCTTGCAAGCAACATCTCCATACCGATATATCTGGAGACAAACTCCGGTTTTCCGAAATACGCAAGAAACGTGGCAGACATGATCGATGTCGCTGCATGTGACATTAAGCTCCCTGAACATCGGTCAACAGACGACTACAACCGCTTGCTGCACGCCGAATTAGAGACGATCAAGATATTTCATTCGATGGATGTTGAAACCTTTGTTAAGATCATTGTACTCATGGAAACTACGGAAGAAAGCATTAAAAGCGCTGTTTCTGGTATCGAATCGATTGATGAGTCCATCCCATTAATTTTACAGCCGGTAACACCCATGAATATTGATATCCGGAAGTTGCTTGGTTTGATGGATTTTGCAGGTGCGCATCTCTCGGATGTCCGCATGATCCCGCAGATACATCGGATGATCCGGATTCCGTGAGAGATAAGTGGTCATCGGTTAGGTAATCGATGAAAAGCTCGGGGGTACGGCGGTGTGAAGTATATGCACGCAACTTTCGCCTGCGCAGGATCACTTTGGAACCACGCTTCTGGCGATGAGATCGATTCCCAGCTCCTCGCATTTCTTTTTCGCAGCATCTGTTATGCTCATGGTGATTATAATCGGTTTTATCTTCTTTTCAAGCTGTTTCTCGGCAAAAGAACTCTTGCGATGAAAGCTTAACACATCGCCCGGTTTTGTGTGGTAGTTCACCTCCACAACACAACTCACAGTGTCCTCAAGGTACAGGTCATACTCCACATCTACCGGAAACCCGTACAACTCCCCTTCCTCATCTCTCAGCCACAGGTGTTCGATCTTTTCGAAGGTCTGTCCTGAAAACTCCTCAACCGTCTCTCTGATGATCTCTTCCAGCCCGTCAACAGGATCACCCAGCGCAGAGACCATCAGGAGGGGTGATAGAAGTTTATGGTGCATCATATCTTCAAATTCAACCGAACTGATCGGTTCCGCATCTACGCACATAGTATTTCCCTTTTGACTCTGCCGCAATAAAGGTAGCCGTCCCGGGTCAGCTACCTCGTTGTGTCGCTGTAGCGTCGGGCGGATCACTCAAGCGTGATTGCGCCACGCGGATTCGGAGCTGGCGGGATGATCGGCGGCGACTCAAGCGAATGGAATGTCACGACTCTGCTTGCATTCAGGCGTGTGCCGTTCTCTGGCGTGTGGTATGCCCAGACTGTGATCGTGCCGGGCGCGTCCGAACATAGCCACACGACTGCGCCACCGTTATTGGCGGCGGCTGTTGTCTCATTAAAGGATCTAAGCGGAGTGTCATTGCCCGACTCAGGATATGTGAGGTTGTACAGCGTGCCGGCTGATGCTCTGAACTCTACAAGCGTGCCCGCCACAACCTTGGATTCGTTTACGTCTGTAAGCTCGGCAGTCAGCTTGTATGCGTACTCCACGATAGTTCCGGGCTTTGATGACGGGTGGCGGGTGGGCGGACCATTCGATTCTGATTCACAGCTGAGCGCGAGATTTGTTGCGGATTCCGTATGTACATCAGGCGTTGCATCGCCCCCGACGGTCACCGTGGTTTCAGGAATGGTTTCGTTGATTCTGGTGCCATTGGAATCGTCGTACGTGATGCCTGATGGCGCGATGATCACCGGGATTGAATTTGCACTCTTGTTATCGATCGTCAGTTGATATGCCACTCTCCAGTACTTTCCGACCGTTATCATGTATGGAACAGGTCGGTTTCCGACATCCCATGAAAGTACCGTGCGGTTTTCGATGGATGTCATATTCGGGTTTGACGGGTCTTCATGATGGTATTCATCTGCCGTGCGATCGTAGTACGTAACATTCGCACTGTCGCTGACGTAAGTGATATTCACAAACGATCCTTCGATCGTGGTGTTGCTCCCGATGTACATATTGATCTGAGGCTCTGGTGCTGTGTAGTTCCCGAGTTCGCCCGCGATACCGACGAAAATGTTCTCAAGATCGGTTGCGTTCTGTGCGGGATAGTATTTCCCGCCGGTGATGTTCGCGATCTGTTCCAGTGTGCGGTTATCGATGGTGGATCCGAATCCAACCGTGAATATGGTGGTGTTTCTTGCTGCCGCCCGCTCTGCCTCCGCGATCATCGAGTGGTATCCCACGTTGTCGATTCCGTCGGTCATCAGGACGATCGTGCCGTTCTCGTAGCCTGTGAGCGCATCGTTTGCCTCGTATAATCCCTCGTCGATCGCGGTCATGCCGTCGGCTGTGAGGCTGTCGATGGATGAATTGATCGGGTTAAAGCCACCGATCGAATCAGTGAGCGGGTTATCGGTCTGCGCCCGCCATTCAAGCCAGTTCACGGTTGTTTGCGTGCGTGAGGTGTCCTGCTGTGAGTATGTGAGATCGAAGCATTCGTAGTCGCGGGTAGACAACGTTTCGGCTTCGGTTGGAATGCCCCATGATGAGCCATCCCACTTCTGGATATTGATGTCATTATTGCCATCAGAGGTCATAAGAAACATCTCGTCTGAGTCAGGGTCAGGGGTCAGTTGCGCCCATCTGGTGTACCCGGTCCCGCCGAGGTTCGATGCTGAGCACTCCGTGCCCCATGAGCCATTCCATATACGATACTTTGGAGTTGGTGTGCTGTCGCCCCATACCACCATCCCTCTACCGCTCGATTGCTCAAAACAAACGTCCATGATCCGTTTGTTGCACTCGTATGTATCCTCCTCGATCATGAGATTTGATGACCACGCCGAGCCGTTCCACACGGTTACGTGCACGTCCTTATCCGCGTCCAGCGCGCACATAAGCATGTTGTTTGAGTTCGGGTCGGCTGCGAGTTTGATCCAGTACACATTGTCGGTAAAACTGTATATATCGCTGGTAGCACTCCACGCCGTGCCATTCCAGACACGAAATCTGACGATTTCGGATGGTGACATCTCAGCCCATACAACCATAGCATCACCATCTTTATCATATACCACATCAAAACATTGGTAGCTGTATGCTCTGGCATCATTTGTAATAGTGATCGGATTGCCCCAGTTGGATCCGTCCCAGACCTGGGCACGGATATCCCGCGTGTCATCAAGCGTTACGAGAATCATCTCATCCGAGTTTGGGTTTGCAGCAAGTCTGACCCACCCGATATCTCCGGCACCTGGATTTGTACCGTCCACGAAAGCTCCGCCAGTCCATGATGACCCATCCCACACCCGATATTCCGGCACTCCGTCATCTATCTTCGTATCCATGTACACAAACATAGCGTCACCTGAGATCCGCTCGTAAGCGGTGTCGAACCCACGGCGCGTGTACGAATCAAGTGACTTGGAAAATTGCTGCACCGCACCCCACGCCGCCCCATCCCAGACCTGCGCATTGACGTCATACGACGTATCAAGTGCCCCCATGATCGTTTCATCCCTGGTTGGACACGACTGCATCACGATCCACCTGATGGTTCCACCAACGTTATTCGCGGACGCTTCATCGGACCAATCCGCCCCGTCCCACTGCCGGTATCGGGGAACACTCCCACTGTTACTGTCATAATAAGCAGACATAACCCCCCTGAGTGGCGAACCTGAGACATCGATCGTAAATCGTGTATCGTTTCCTGAAACGTTGGTTCCATTGACCACAACGCGGTAATTCGTACCGGGTGACAGTGTAGCACTTACAACCTCTGGATTTGAGCTGGTTGCGGAGGTGTCAAGAACATTTATTCCCTCATGCAGGCATAGATCCAGATCGGACGCATCATCCCACGTCAGGTTGAAATAATAGGTCCTGGGTGTGTTGACCGTGAAATAGCCTTCCCACTGGTTTCCCTCGCAGACGTAGCTTGTCTGGTTGGCTGTATCGTTCGTGCTCGAATAGCTGTATGTCGCAAGCCCGACCCGGTCCTCTCTGGTCGGATCAAGACTCGATATGAACGCGTGGGACGCGAGCTTTGCCGCGCTCTTCTTGTCGACGTGGGTAGTGATGTTGAACTGCTCATAACCAGCACCCGACCCTGTGACTCGCAGCGCCCAGTTCCCGTTCTCGACGGTGTCTGCGTCGGTAGCCGGATACGTGTATGGGAGCGGATGGATCCAGACATATTCTGATGTGTCTCTTGGTATCGTGTATGTGATCGTGACAAGCGGACGGTAGCCATTCAGTCTGTATGTGTGATCGTTCGGGTTTGTCTCGCTGGATGCGAACCTGTCGGCACCTTGCCCGCCATAACCGGATCCTGTGAGCACGATGTTGCACGACCCTCCCCAGTCCGGAACGCGGTTGCCGCTCCAGTTTGCGCTCGTGATATTGAATTCGATTACATCATCGGTGATCGATGATGTTAGTGCCACTGAGTCGATGAGATACGAATCGTTGTCCACGCTGCTGAAACTGCCGCCGGACTCCCATGGCTGAACTGTAGAACTGTCGTTGCAGTTCCATGTCGGATCATCATCGTAACCGGTTGTCAGATCATAGATATTGACGGATCTATCCTCGGTACCCGGATCGTCGGCGGGAGTTATGCCACGCAGATACATAGTCACGCTCTCGATTCTTGCGTTGTGTGTTGGCGCACTCGGAAGTTTCCAGCGCATAATCGTTGATGCTCGCTTCCCTCCTGCGTCGCTGTCAGTTACATAAAATGAGGTCTCGTCCACAAAGACTGTGTTCGGGCTTGCCGATGCGATGTATGTGTCAAACTCTGGTGCGCGGTGATCGATCGAAACCGCCTCGCGGTCGTCGAAGTAGTAGCCGGTGGTGTCGTTTCCTGTTCCGTACACAATGCCACCCGGGCTTGTTAGTTCGAGATTCAGGTCGGTGGTGCGGTTCTCCCATTGCAGAAGTACCTTGAGGTCGTTCATGGTCTCGTTGATCAGGAAAGTGTCCTCAAATCCGGAGGATTCATTGCCATCAAATGAGCAAGTGTATCCGGATCCATCCAGGTCAGTATCAGTGGGGTAACTTACAATAACCACACCATCTTCGAGTATGTCTACGTTGCGAACGCGACTGGTCCATGCACCATATCCCGCGTATTCATGGTAATCGTAAAACGTGACCGTGTTAGACCCGTCATGTACGCGACTTGTGATGTCACATTCATAATCATCCACCCACTCGCAATCATTGCTCGCGGGGGGTGGGATCGATATGAAGTCCGCACCATTGATCCGGATCAGACATTCGCCAACAGTGTTACCGTTGTAAGTGAATGTAGTATCGAAATCATATCCATCGAATCTGAGCGTGTAGGTTTTGAGATCGACCAACCCCCCAGTCTCATAATTGTATGGCGTGAACCCCTCGGTTCCGTACTCGATCTCTGTTATGTCGTAATCGCTGATCTCCTGGGCAATCGAGTTGTAAACACTGCGCAGTTCGGAACTGGACGGCGCATTGTAGTACTTGCCGCCGGTCTCTGATGCGACGCGCTGCAGGAGCGGCTCATCGATGTACTCTGCGCTGCCAAGACCGATGGTGTATACCGTGATGTGGTTTGCGTTTGCATTCAGGATTGCCTGTGAACAATCCCTATCATCCCCTGCGGTGCACTCGCCATCGGTCAGGAGGATTGTGATCTTTCTCGCATCAGCCCGCCCATCATCGGTGAGTAAGTCATTGGCACACATCAAACCATCTCCTATGGCAGTGCCGCCACCGGTGTGTATACTATTGATTGCGTCTCGGACAAGCGCTTTATTGTCAGAAGAGTTGAGCAGCGTAAGCCCGATCTCGGTTGTGACAGAACCTTCAAACGCTATCACCCCGACCTGTGCGTTCGAGACGAGGTTCTCCATAAAGACCTTTGCCGCAGTCTTTGCATCGGTCATCGGCTGCTCGGGATCAGAGCCAAGAAACTCCATGCTGCCGGACCGGTCGAGTACGAGCGCAACATCAAGCGGGGTTCCCGCGTAGTAATCAGGATCCATGCTGCCGGACCGGTCGAGCACGAGCATTGCGTGCGCAGCATACCGCGTGCCTGTGATGTTGCCCTGACCTGATATGGTGGTGGTCACATTGATGGTGCCCCCTGGGTTCACGGGATTTGGTTCGATGGTCGTTATAACCGAGATGAAAGGCTCGCTCATGATCTGAATAGCTATAGTTCCCACAACCCCGTATCCCGAATCGTTAAGCGTGCTTACACCCACGGTCGCATCGCCAGCCGTGGCTGATTGTAGCGTGACTATTGCTTGCCCGTACTCGTTGGTGGTCACCGTGGTTGTGGAGAGGCTCCCGAGCGTGGTGTTGAAGCTGACCGTCCGGTTCCATAGTACATGCCCCCATTTATCAACCACCTTGGCGGTGATCACTGATTCGTTGACTCCGGAGAGTGCCAATCGGGATATCTTTGTGGCATCTGCCGTAACGATGATCTTTGCAGGCTCCTCTGCATAGTATTCGACAATAGTTTCGTTCGTGAGCTCCGTGGGCTTGCCGGTCTCATCGATATAGGTGCTATTCACCGTGACATTGCCTGTGAATCTCGATGGCTCCAGGGTGATCAATGCTTCGCCGACACCGTCCAGCGGCATTGTGACGATGCTGCCAGCCATATTGAATCGGATCGATCCGGCAGAACAGAGCGGATTTAAGAACTCATCAGTCGTGGTGCCTGTCACCTGCGAGGTATCGATGCCGTTTGCGCTCACGCGCTGCGGATCCGCGCTCACAAACAGGTGTGTCGGTTCACCTGCAAGACCTCCAATCACCCGGTAGGCAGGCACTTCATGCCCTTCTTCATTGGTGACGTTTACATCGACAACATTGCCCCCTGCTCGCGAAGAAAGATGGATTGTTGCGATCATGGTGCCGTTCTCATCGGTGGTGTTTGACAGGGGGGATATGGACACGCCATAATGTTCCACCGGGCTGTTCCATTTGTTATCCGGTGGCGAGGTGGCTACGAAGTTCAGTGTCGCGTTTGGCATCACCCGCCACTTACTTTCATTATCTTCGAACTCGTCCCGAGTCCCATCGTAGACCGTTGCCGTGATCAGGCAGGTGGTATTCACCGTAGCCTCCTGAACCGATGTGAGCATAATCTTCGACACAGGTCCCACAACAAACGTCATGTTTGTGGTATTGGTTACGTTCGGGGTCTCTGCGGTGATTTTTGCAGTTCCGATGTCCCATGAACTGATATTCACAACAGCGATTCCCGTGGCGTTGGTGTACGAATGGTTTGCATGAAGCGTGCCGAGAGTCGTTGTGAAGTTGACGCGCATGCTATTTATCGGATTTCCAGTGGCAGAGTTGGTGAGGTTTATCGTGATGTTTACGCTGCGATTGTCCGCAAACGTCTCATAAGTCTCCACCATAATATTCAGCGTGTCTGCTGAAGCGACCTGAATCGATAGCACCATCAGGCTCATGCAAAGAATTGCAGTGATCTTTCGGTTCGTACTAACACCCCATTATTATTATGATATGCTGTTATCCGACATATAACTTTCGGAGGCATAGGGCTTGGGGCGCGGGATCATACCGTGAAGAGTCCCCGGATGCAATCCCCGGGTAAAATATATGAAGAAGAACAAACATAACCACTAATCACTCGTGTGGGGGTACAATTGAGCAATGAGCAGAAAGTAGGTGATGGGGGAACCTGTGGAAAACCCCTGATCCATATAGTAGACGACGTGCCAAAGAACATCCAGGTAGTGGGCAACATCTTGCGCGGAGAGGAATGTGAAATCGCTTTTTCGCAGAACGGGGGAGATGCGCTCGACAGGATAAAATCCAACCCTGCCGACCTCATTCTTCTCGACATAATGATGCCTGGCATGGACGGGTACGAAGTCTGTGAAGAACTGAGAAATGATCCGCAAACAAGAGACATCCCGGTCATATTTCTCACAGCAAAGACAGATACGGATAGTACGGTGAGGGGGTTTGAGGTAGGGGGTCAAGATTACCTTACAAAGCCGTTTAACTCAGCAGAACTACTGGCAAGGGTGCATACACATCTTAAACTGAAAAAAAATAGGGATATGATCTTGCGGATCAATGAACGGCTGAAGCAGGAGATTGCCAAGCGGGCGCTGGTGGAAGAAGAGTTACGAGCACACCGCGAACACATCACGCTGATCAACCAAATCATGAGGCATGACATAATTAATGATCTGGTTGTTATCGATAGTGAACTGCAGCTTTACGATGAACTGTGTGACGACGAACTCCTGAGAAAGGCGGCTGTCCGCGTCGGTAAAAGTGTCGATTTGATAAACAGAATGAGGGAACTTGAGACGTTCATCGACGCTCACCGCGGATTAAAACCATATTCAGTGACCGAAGTTCTAAGCGGCGTCATGAAAAGCTACCCCGCCACTACATTCAACATAAAAGGTGACGTTCATGCTATGGCTGACGAATCTCTGAGTTCAGTCCTGGATAACATAATAAACAATGCTGTAGATCACGGAAAAACCGATAGAATCGATATAACAGTGGGAACCGTGGGCGAGTTCTGCGAGATACGGATTGCTGATTATGGCTCCGGAATCCCGGATGAGATAAAGGAGAAAATATTTGAAGAGAGCTTCATATATAGCGAAACCGGGAACACAGGTCTGGGATTGTACATCGTCAGGAAAATCATGGAGAACTATGGTGGATATGTGCATGTAGAAGATAACACGCCAAAAGGGGCGGTCTTTGTGCTTGCACTTAAGAACGTTGGGTGAGTGGGGCATACAGGAGAGACATTGGTGTGTGATTTAGTACTTACTCAAGTATTATGTGGATATCCGTATATAAAACCACGAGATTAACACGGAAATCCGCGTAATCTCGCGGTTCACCATCCGGGTACCCGAGCATGTTCTGTGTTTAGCTTCGCCTCAGCCAAACACACATAAATATTGGTACGTGTTTAGCCAACTATAAGATTGCAGCTAAATACATGCGGAACCACGAGATTACACAGATTTTCACAAGATTTCTGTGTTAATCTCGTGAAATCTTGTGTAATCTCGTGGTTTTTCGCCTTGGCTAAACACACACAAATATTGTAATAATACATGCGGAACCACGAGATTACACAGATTTTCACAAGATTTCTGTGTTAATCTCGTGAAATCTTGTGTAATCTCGTGGTTTTTCGCCTTGGCTAAACACACACAAATATTGTAATAATACATGCGGAACCACGAGATTACACAGATTTTCACAAGATTTCTGTGTTAATCTCGTGAAATCTTGTGTAATCTCGTGGTTTTTCGCCTTGGCTAAACACACACAAATATTGTAATGAACCAGGCAACACGGCTGGATGACCCGGGTTTTCTTAAGCGCGCCGATGCCCGGGCACGGGGTCAACCTTTTATTACATGATCTCAATAATTAAAGAGGGAGATTAATAATGAGTGAACCCAATATTGCAAAGCATATCGAGATTCTGCTGGTTGAGGATAACCCGGGTGATGTGCGCCTGACCGTGGAAGCCCTCAAGGAGGGCAAGGTGTACAACAAAATTCATACGGTCAATGACGGTGTTGAGGCGATGGCGTTCCTGCGCGGAGAACGTGAATATGCCGGCATGGGCTGCCCGGACATTATCCTGCTTGATCTGAACATGCCCAAGATGGATGGGCGCGAGGTGCTTGCTGAGATCAAGGCGGACCACACCCTTAAAAAAATCCCTGTGGTGGTTCTGACCACCTCGCAGGCTGAACAGGACATTGTCGAGACGTATGACCTTCATGCAAACTGCTACATCAGCAAACCGGTTGATCTGGATAAGTTTATAGAGGTGGTGAAGTCGATCGAAAACTTCTGGCTGACCGTGGTGAGGCTGCCACCCGCTGAAAAGTGAGTATGTGTTTAGCTGCAATCTTGTGGTTTAGCTAAACACACAGTATAACAAAAATGTGTATCCACTTCAAAAAGCATGGTATTTTGACTGGATTTACAGGATTTACAGGATGTTGACATTGCGGTATATCCTGTCGATCCTGTTAATCCTGTCTAATAATTTTGTATGTGTTTAGCTGAGGT
>JAYEGG010000184.1:0-3281 GCA_034658995.1 Methanobacteriota archaeon
GAGGAGCTGCTCATGCCCCGTAACCGGGCGCCTGTGCTGATTTTTGACCCGCACGGCGAGTATACGGCGCTTGGATCTATCGCCAATGACCCGCGGTTCTGGGACGGCGATTACAAGCCGAAGGTCCGGATAATAAAGCCTGAAAAGATCAAGATCCGCGTAGGAGACCTTGAAACATCGGATTTGATCAGCATAATTGACGACGGCACGATGTCAGAAAAGATGAAGACGCTCTTCGGGATTGCGTGCCGCAAGCTTCGGAGAGACCGCTTGCGACAGTTCACACGGAGCGAACTGCGAAATACGGTTGAGGGAGCGCGGAGCGATGGTAACGACTCCTCGATTGAGGGGATTCTCTGGCGACTCCGCAAATTGGACGGCGGGATCTTTCATGATCATGAGGATGTGCCGATTGTCGATTACCTGCGGATCGGGCAGCTCACGGTTATGGACGTCTCCGGCATCAGCACCGGGTTTCAGCAACTGATTGCGCAGGTAATCCTCAGGAAAATATTTGATGCACGCCAGAAAACGGAGAACGGCACATATACGAGTGATACGCCTGATAAATACCTGCCGTACCCGGTGTTCGTGATTCTTGAGGAGGCGCACCGGTTTGCGCCGCAGGGCAGCGGTGGTGGTGGTGCGGGGGGGGATGGGGGCGAAGGTGGCGGGAGAGTCGCGAAATCAAAGCCGATCATCAAGACGATCCTCTCTGAGGGCAGGAAGTTCGGCGTCGGGATCTGCATGGTCTCGCAGCGTCCAAGCAAGCTTGATTCTGACTCGCTCTCCCAGTGCATGACCCAGATCACGATGAGAATCATCAACCCGGCGGATCAGGAGCAGATCGGTCGAAGCATCGAGTCTGTGAGCCGGGATATCGTATCGGAACTGCCTGCGCTTGCGAAGGGACATGCGATCGTCTCAGGCGTTGGCATCAACACGCCAACGATCGTTCGGGTCCGGCAGAGGTACGGGAGTGACCGGGGTGCGAGCAAGGATGCGCCCGCGATCTGGGTGCGGATGTCTGCACCCGGGCGAGCAGGGGGGCGCGGAGGGGACGGGGCGATCCTTGAGTCGCCTGATCTGGATATTGGGGTGTGAAGTGGCTAATGCGGCTTTTCGGATAACTACCCAGATACCTGAAACAGTGTCACGCGACCTCGCTATACCGGCACTGCTTGACCCGGAACACAAGCCTTGAGCCAAACGGGAAATTTAACCGCAGAGTGCGCGGAGGGACGCGGAGGATTATACAGCTCCCTCTCACTCTCTCTGCGACCTCCGCGCCCATCAGCGGTTATTTTTCTTGCCAGAAAGCATAGAATCGCGATCGGGAGACCAATCAACATACCTGAGTAGTTACCTTTTCGGTAGGTTTAACGCACTTATGCATCTTTGGTTCAACTGGCACGGTCTGAAAATCAAGTGATTTATCACCGCGGAGGGCGCTGAGGAACGCAGAGTTTCGAGACCGTTTTCAGCCATCTGCGTGACTCTGCACACTCTTTGGTATAATCGTATGTGTTTAGCTATAGCGGAAAACCACGAGATTACACAAGATTTCACGAGATTAACACAGAAATCTTGTGAAAATCTGTGTAATCTCGTGGTTCCGTATGTATTTAGCTGCAATCTTATAGTTAGCTAATCACGTACGTATAATCTATGTGCGTGGCAGGCTCACTGGAAAAATCGACAGTGCCGGTTCAACTACATGCGCCCTAAATCTTCTAAAAGCGATTCAGATACCGGCAGCGAGAGCGTGCGGCGCAGCCGTCGACACCGATTTTCGCGGATCGAGGGTGTTTTTTGTGTAACCCAAAAACGATAAGACGCCGCCTTTATGCGCCGGAAAGCCTTATGCCAGAGTCAAGCGAGTTTCATCACATCATGGGCGAGATAACATTCACTCACATCAGGGACGATCACGCTGCGATGGTTGACATCAGCGAAAAAGACGTGGTTCGCAGGCGGGCTGTCGCAACCGGCAGAATCAAGCTCAGGCGGGAGACGATCGCCGCGATACAGGCGGGCAGCGTTGAGAAGGGAAATGTGCTTGCAACAGCACGGATTGCCGCGATCACGGCGATCAAAGAGACCTCGCGCATCATTCCGATGTGCCACCAGATCCCGATCACCGGCATCGATGTTGATTTTGAGGTTGTGGGCGGTGCCGGTGATGCGGACGGAGAGGTGGGTACGAACGCGATCACTGCCATTGTCACGGTTTCGTCTGTCGGGCGCACCGGCGTTGAGATGGAGGCGCTCTGTGGCGTGAGCGTTGCGCTTCTCACGATCTGGGACATGGTTAAGTCCGCAGAGAAGGATGAGAGCGGAAACTATCCGGATACTGAGATTTCGAGGATCAATGTTCTTGAGAAGGTGAAATATTAGCCGTGCACATCAAACCAGAGATCCGGATACTTGCGATCGACGATTCAGCTCTTATCGCTGATCGCATCATGATTGTTGGGGTGGTCTTCCGGGCAGGGGAATGGCTCGACGGCGTGCTCAGATCAGAGCTTGCGAGGGACGGGCTGGACGGAACCGATGTGATCACCGAAATGGTGACAGGAACCAGGCATTACCCGCAGATCCGTGTGATCATGCTTGACGGCGTGACATACGGCGGGTTTAACGTGATCGACATAAGCGAACTGCACCGCAGAACCGGGCTACCGGTAATCGTTGTGATGCGGACGGCACCGGACATGGCGCGGATCAGGGACGCACTGCGAAATCTTCCTGACTTTAAGAGACGGTTGCAAGCAATCATGAACGCTGGCACGATCACCAAAGTCGATATGCCAGAGGGGGCTCTCCACATTCAGTGCGCAGGAATTGAGGTAATGGATGCAGCCAAGATCGTGCAGATCTCCACCACCCACAGTCACATCCCTGAGCCGCTCCGGGTTGCGCACCTGATCGCAACAGGCATTGTGTGCGGGGAGTCGCGGGGACAGGCATAAAACACATCCCCCATCCGTGCTCGCCACACATCGCGGGTCTGGCGGGCAGCGGGAGGCGGCGATCCGGAATGTGGCAGCATCGCTAAGGCAGCGCGATTCCCGCGTCCGTGGTGGGGGTCATGGGTTGCTTAACAGAACACATCTGTGATGGCAATCACCTCGGACTTTTAAAGCGCCAAAGTTTATAGATACGCGGCAGAAGACCCCGTTACTTGTAGCGGGGATGAATGCCGCACCAAAGCCTTTAAATACCCGCGTGTCGAACACAATCTGTCTCGCAAGGCTGAAAGTGCTGGCGAGATGTTTGCG
>JAYEGG010000185.1:0-3279 GCA_034658995.1 Methanobacteriota archaeon
TTCATCCGGAATCTCGTTCACTCGATCTCGATCGTATCCGCGTTCTATTGTTTTATAAGAAAAATGGCTGTTTATGCCTAATTTCTCCTGGAATAGAAGTAGAAACCCTTCAGCCACTCTATTTGACGATTTCAGGTATGTTTGCAACAGTAGAGTTTTTGCAATGTCGGCAGGATCAGTTGGCGGTCTACCATGCCCCCGTTTTCTGGGGGACGTTCGTTCTTTTATTCGTTCATCGGCAAGATTTACAAGATCTCGTATGTTGTTTAGATAATTGACCATCTCGTAGATCTGTGCTTGATCATATTGTGCCCAGTCGGTTTTCGCCGGCTCTTTACTATCGTATTCAAATGTCCCATCTCGCACACTCTTGATGATTTGTTTAAGTTCTTCTCCGCGCTGTTTGGGGGGGCATAAGATGGAATCAACCAACAAGTATATAAGCATAGTGGTACATACACCCATATAATGTGTAGCTTATGCAATGTTTCCGCGATGATCGTATGTAGAAATACGATTGTGTCAAGTGTGTTGGTCAGTACATCTTATGGTGCAGCGTGGTCGAACTTGCAGATGGGGGTTGTGGTGTGATGGGGCAGTTGGTTGGATAATAATGTCCCAAAGCCAGGGCACAGGATACCTTTAAGTATATCTATAGGTCAAGCATATCGTGATACTTGTCCAAAGGAGATTTGCTAAATGGGAAATCGACCACTTGATACGCTGAATGGTGTGCTGGATACGTCAGTATTAGTTCGGTTGAAGGGCGCACGTGAATTTCGCGGGACGCTGCAGGGATATGACATCCACATGAACCTCACGCTCACCGATGCCGAGGAACTCGCTGATGGTGAGGTGGTGCGCCGCATCGGAACAGTTATTGTTCGCGGTGACAATGTGGTATATGTTTCTCCATAAGTTAACGGTGATAAAAAATGTCGAAAGGAACGCCCTCGATGGGCAAACGTCAAAAAAAGACGCATATACGGTGCAGACGGTGCGGTAGCATCTCGTACCATAAGAGAAAGAAGGTCTGTGTCTCGTGTGGGTTCGGTAAAACAAAAAAGATGCGTGATTACCGGTGGAAAGAGAAAGGACGATCCGGATAATAGGGTGGTTCCGAGGTGGATTGTCGTTTCATAGAATTATGCCATTGAAGTGATACAGACTGCCATAGATCAATTTATTTGGTGATTTCGCTTGAATGAAGCATGTGGTGTGGTTGGTGGCTCATTTACCGGGCAGAAAGCCGCGCTTCCGATCTATTACTCATTATACTCGCTCCAGCACCGGGGGCAGGAGTCGGCTGGCATCTCGATCGCGCACGAAGGCAACACGCGGTCGATCAAGGGCATGGGCATCGTGCCATGGGTCTTTAAGAAGACCGATCTGCTCTCGGTTCCGGGCAGCGTTGGGATCGGGCATGTCAGGTACTCAACCACCGGCGGATCAGAACTGGAGAACGTGCAACCTCTGACGATCAATTTTAAGGGCGGGACAATTGCGATTGCGCATAATGGGAACCTTGTCAATTCGGAAGAGTTGCGCCTTGAACTGACGCAGCAGGGGCACATATTCCTCTCTGATTCGGATACTGAGGTCATCGCGCACCTGCTTGTGAAAGACCTGATGCGAAACAACGTCGTGGAGGCGGTGCGCAGGCTGATGCGGCGGCTTGTTGGATCATACTCAGTTGTAATGCTGCTAAATGACATTCTGATCGCTGTGAGAGATCCGCTCGGCTTCAAGCCACTTTGCATCGGAAAGGTCGAATCGGAAGGTGGATCTGGTTACATCGTGGCAAGCGAGAGCGTGGCGATCGATGTTCATGATGGTGAGTTTATGCGGGATGTGCGCCCGGGTGAAGCGCTGATAATCACCGGCGACCAGATCATGAGCCACCAGATATATCAGCAGAAGAATGTTGCGCACTGCGTCTTTGAATATGTCTATTTTGCACGACCGGACTCCATAATCGATGGCAAACTCGTCTACGATGTTAGGTTAAAGATCGGGGAGCAGCTAGCAGCCGAACACCCCGTGGATGCGGACATGATATCGCCGGTGCCGGACTCAGGCATCACCTCTGCGATCGGATACTCCAAGAAATCGGGCACCGAATACATCGAGGCTCTGATGAAGAACCGTTATGTCGGGCGCACATTCATCATGCCGTCTGACATTGTGCGGAAGAAAGCGGTTCAACTGAAATTAAATGTGATCAAGCCAAACGTCGAGGATCGGCGAGTGGTGCTGCTCGACGACAGCATCGTGCGCGGGAACACCTCGCAAAGGATCGTTGATAAGGTGCGCAAAGCAGGTGCATCAGAGGTGCATGTCCGGATCGGTAGCCCGCCAATCAAAACCCCGTGTTATCTTGGCATCGATATGCCCACGAGAGACGAGTTAATCGCGTCGCAAAAGAGCGTATCTGAGATAGAAACAGCGATTCACGCAGAATCGCTCGGATACTTAAGCATCGACGGGCTGGTCGAGGCGATAGGGATTCCTGCGAGCGATCTATGTCTTGGCTGCCTAACAGGCGTGTATCCGGTGGAGATACCTGGGGAACAGTGCGCACGAAAGCAGCTCAGGCTGGAAGACTTCAATTCGGTTGATTAAACCGATGCCGTGTTTAGCTAACCACCAGATGAAACGGTGTTATATCCACACCTCAACGGTCAACCATTATAACATCCCACGCCTCAGATTTGATCATGGATTCACAACTTAAGAAAGTACGCATCATCGCGGACTACCAGTTTGGCAGCGGCGCGGGCAGGGCGCTTTTTCCTGACAATGTTGCATTTAAGTTATCATCGACCGGCAGGATCCGGCAGGTCCTGCAGGGTAACGAGCACGTTGCAACACTCAGGGCAAGCGACAACCGATTCACACTCGGAAAACTCGGAGCGTCCCGGTTGCATGCATCGCTCCCCCGCCCTGCCATGCGAGTTGTGGTCACCGATGATGCAGTACCCTTTGTCAGCGATGGGAAGACCGCGTTTGCACGGCACATTATCGACGCAGACCCTGCGATAAGGAGTGGCGACGAGGTGCTTGCAGTGGATAAAAATGACACGCTCCTTGCGACAGGGCAGGCAAAGCTGTGCGCATCCGAACTGCTCGCATTTGAGCGCGGGGCAGGAGTGGATGTGCGGCGAATCACTTAACCTCGCTGTTGACGCGGTCGTGTATCGGGCACACATTTCTGAAATTGTGTGGATATCTACATATAAAACCACGAGATTAACACAGAAATCTTGTGGAAATCCGTGT
>JAYEGG010000186.1:0-3277 GCA_034658995.1 Methanobacteriota archaeon
AAATAGGACTTCTGCAAAACCTTCAGCACTTCCAGGTTTTCACCCTCGATAAAGATATTTTCCGTATCGTCAAAACCAACGGATTCTTCCGCACACGGCACCAGAGTTGCGGCGGGGGGGACTGTAACACCCGGAAAGCGTCAGACTTGCCCGCCCAGTTCAACACATAGCGTTCGTTCTTAAATTCTACATCCTCGCCCAAAGTGGCTTTCAGCTTTTCCCAGTCGATTTTATCTTCCGTGAACGCTTCAGGTAGGACTTCCTTCAACCTATTCCGCTTTTCTTCTGTAATGTCCAGTGATTTTCCATCCATTGTTTCCATCTCCTACGTTCATCTAACCTGCCACGGACAGTGGGTTAAAAGACATGCACCTTTTTCTTATTCGATTCAACACATCCTATAACTTATGCATGTCTGTAATGCTTCGCACATGTCTCTGATCTGGCGATATATTTACATTGCGCACACCCGACCCCAAACACATGCTCTATCCCGTCTCCGAAGTCACTAAACCCCGGACTTAAGTACGGAGCCTGTGCATAGCGATCCCATCCCCCACCTCGCCGTTGCGCTCCGGATTAAGTTCGTCAGTAGCCATACCAACGAGGTTATTGAAAGACTGTCTTATGGGTCGCATAAGTTTCATGCGATCAGCAGTGCAGTCGTCATGATACTTAAAACCAGCGCCGATCTCTTATCTGTTCGGTAAGTGATCTTGCTATATAATGCGATGACCTCGTGTTGGTGATGCTGTGACCGGTCCCGGTATATTACTGCTCGTGAGTTTCCTTATATTGGATCACCGCTAAACACCAGTGTCATGGGTATGACCATCGCTGAAAAGATTCTTGCGATCCACGCAGGCAAGAGCAGTGTATCGCCAAAGGAGATTGTGGATGCGCGAATTGATTATGTCATGGTGAATGATGTGACCGGGCTTCCGGCATTCGAGGTTTTTGAGGAGTTTCAGGCAAGTTCAGTCATTGAGAACACGGTGTTAATCCAGGATCATTATGTGCCAAACAAGGATGTGGCGTCGGCAGAACAGGCGAAGTCGATGCGTGAGTTTGCCGGCAAATACCAACTCGAGAACCATTTTGATGTTGGGCGGGGTGGCGTCTGCCACCAGATCATGATCGAGCACGGCTTTGCGGCGCCGGGCAGGCTTATCGTCGGTGCAGACTCGCACACATGCAGTTATGGCGCACTCGGCGCGCTTTCGACCGGTATCGGGTCCTCGGAAGCTGCGTCTGCAATGGCAACTGGAGAACTGTGGTTCAAGGTTCCTGAGACCCAGAAATTCGTTGTTGACGGGAAATTGGGGAAGCATATGATGGGAAAGGACATCATCCTGCACATTATAGGTGATATCGGGGTTTCGGGATCACTATATAAGTCGATGGAGTTTTATGGCTCTGCAATCGAGTCGCTCCAGTTGTCTGACCGGATCACGATCTCGAACATGGCGATTGAGGCTGGCGCGAAGTGCGGTATTATTCCGCCGGATGACGCGGTCTTCAGTTATCTCAAAAACCGGGTTATCGGTGAGTATACGCCGGTTTACGCGGACGAGGATTCCGAATACGCTGATACTTTTGAGTATGATGCCGGCGAGATCGAACCAATGGTTGCCAAACCGCATCTTCCTGAGAACGTGGTTCCTGCGTCTGAAATCGATGTGGGGATCGATCAGGCGTATCTTGGCTCATGCACCAACGGCAGAATCGAGGATATGCGGGCTGCAGCGGAGATACTTAAAGGCAGGAAAGTGCATCCCGATGTCCGGATGATCGTGGTTCCCGCAAGCAAGAGCGTCTTTGAGCAGACTTTGCGCGAGGGGCTGATCGAGGTGTTCATGGACGCGGATGCTTATGTCGCAGGACCGACGTGCGGCGCATGTCTCGGCGGTTACATGGGAGTTCTTGCGGATGGCGAGCGGTGCATCAGCAGCACGAACCGCAACTTTATCGGCAGGATGGGGCACAAGGACTCAGAGGTCTATCTTGCAAATCCGGCAGTGGTCGCTGCAAGCGCTGTGACCGGGCGAATAACCGATCCGAACGATCTTGAGTCGAGTTAGTTGATGCGAGGTGATAGATATGGTGGAAAAATATATCAAAGGCAGGGTGTGGAAGTTTTCTGACAACGTGGACACAGATCAGATCATCCCCGCAAAATATCTTGTGACCGGCGACAGACGCGAGCTTGCGAAGCACGCATTTGAGAACGTGCGACCCGAGTTTGCAGATGATGTCCGTGAAGGCGATATCATTGTTGGCGGGAAGAATTTTGGCAGCGGATCATCAAGGGAACACGCGCCCCGCGCCCTTCTTGGCGCAGGGATTACGTGTGTGATCGCACCGAGTTTCGCACGGATATTTTACAGAAACAGCATCAACATCGGGCTCCCGCTTGTTGAGTGTGCTGTTGATGCGGAGGACGGCGGCATCATTGCTGTTGATTTTGAGGACGGGAAGGTCGTGAATGCGGATACTGGTGACGTATACACCTTTCCGCCACTGCCGGATTTCCTGATGAAACTGCTTGACGTGGGACTTATTGAGAATACGAAGAGGAAACTTAAGGGAACGAAGGGTTGACTTTTCTATCCCCTATGAAATACCTTTGATCTACGAAAATCGGTGTGATGGCTGCGCAGACTGGTGTCAACCATTGCTTTTGTATGTGTTTAGTGGACGTGGAAAAACCCGGAGATTGACGCAAGAAGGTGGTGGTGCATGCAAGATATTGGTGATATGTCTGCATTGTATATCCTATCTCTTCATACGTTCTCGTGGAAATCAGTGCAATCTCGTGGTTGGCTGAACACATACAAGCCCACAAACGTTATTTGTCATCACGAGAAAACTACTGGTAGGTGAAATATATATGGATGGAACTATTCGGGCTAATATTAGTTTGGGATCACATGTTGCAATCGTATTAAAAAAGGATCAAAAAACAGGTAAACTTACAACAGGAGTTGTTCAGCGCATACTAACAAATTCCCGGACACATCCACACGGAATTAAAGTTCGTCTTGAAAGTGGTGAAATAGGCAGAGTAAAAGAAATTATAGATCATAAGGTTTAGATTTTCCGACTGATGAATAACGCAGCACCTCTTTTTCTCTTTCTTCTTCTGCCGGTGCATGACCTCACATCGCCAAGGGTTTCACTTGGATCTCTATTATCTCGCGTTGCAGTACCAGAGCTCACCCCATCCTGGTTTTGAGGCGTTTTTCAGAAATTTGGCATGTTTCTGGCAGTTTTTATC
>JAYEGG010000187.1:0-1470 GCA_034658995.1 Methanobacteriota archaeon
GCTGGCGAGACCATGTTCATGACCGCGGTCATCATTGAGTCGGATCGCATCATGCTGTCCATCAGCTTCCGCACGTAGACTGATGTTGTGATCTGCATCCCGATCTCGTTTTGCCATCTTGACTCGTACGCATCGATTGTGCATCTTCCGTTCACAGCGTCTGCCGCAGTTTCGCCCGCGATCTTCCCTGCAACCATGGCGGTCGGGATCCCGCCGCCGTTTGTCGCGATCAGGTGTCCGGCGGCATCGCCCGCGATCATGATGTTTCCTGCGCACGTCTTTGCAGGAGCTCCCCCGACCGGAACTGTTCCCGCGATGACTGATGTAACCCGTCCCCCCTCAAGTTTCTCGCTTGCAATCGGATGCTCCATTATGAAACGGTGCAGGTAGTCCCGAAACGTAACGCCAGGCTCGCACATCGCTTTTCTGATGCCCATCCCGACGTTTGCGGAGGTCCCCCCGTGCGGCACGATCCATGCGTACCCGCCCGGCACAAAGTTCCTGCCAAAGTGCATCTCGATAGCCTCGTTGTCGACCTCAACTCCGGTCATGTCATAAGCTATGGCGTGGGCGACTCCCATCGGATCGTCCTCGACTCCGGGGAGCCCTGCTGCTTTTGCCACGATCGAGGAGGGTCCGTCCGCACCGATGATCACGTCAGCAGTGATGGTGTGGCTGCCCCACATCCCGGCAATCTCAATTGATTTGCCGTTGATTGCGGTAACTCTCGTTCCGATGCGAAGATCTGCGCCTGCGCTGACCGCTCGTTCTGCAAGATACTGATCGAACCTTCTCCGATCGAGCACGTTGGCATCGACATCGAACTCCTTGGAGTCGCCGGTCGGCGCAATGAACCGCTGGCACTTTGTCTCGGTGTAGACGCAGCTTGCAGGATAGTGGAAGGTGTCAGGAAGACCTGCGTCCGGCATCAACTCCTCGAGTTCGTCGTACTTCGGGAGAAAGCCTGCGCACTGCACCGGCGCTCCAATCGTCTTTTTCTTCTCGATCAGGATCGTGCTTACGTCTTCTGCCGCGTATCGTGCCGCAGTTGCGCCGCATGGTCCGGCGCCGATGATTGCAACATTGTAGTGGGAGTCAGGGTCATGGTTCATTTCGGGTCACCTCATGTTTTATTCTATGTCGCACCTTGCACTTGCCCCCCGCCCTCTTGCTCTCTCAAAATTTCCAAACTCCGCTCGTGTGTTTGTTTCCGGATCAATTTGGAGACTTTTTAATTTCTTCCGGATAAGTGGATCATGGCAAAAAAGATTAACCGCAGAGGACGCGGAGGATCGCAGAGGGTTGTTGTTTCTCTCTCCCGCCCCTCTGCGCTCTCTGCGGTTTTTCGAATCGCCCCAGAAAATAATAAAAAGTGTCTCAATTTGCCTCACGGTTCTTCCCCCGTATTCGCAACCAACACTCAACAATTTCCTGATGCCACACCAGTATCGCCCAGATTATCCACACGAC
>JAYEGG010000187.1:1570-3223 GCA_034658995.1 Methanobacteriota archaeon
TAGACCTCCGGAGTGTTGAAGAGACTCTCGTTGAACCGCGGATTGCTGATTGTGATCTGTGAGATGCCGCCGCTGGCAGATCTGGACGAATCATTGATCTTGATCAGCGAAAACATGATATGGTCCTGATCTGACTTGAACATCCGTGGTTTTACAGACATGAACGACCCGGACGCGTATTTCGTGATCACGGCGCCGTTTTCGCATGTTGTTGAGCCGACTCCGCTCGCAAATTCGATGCGTCCCAGTTCTATTGCACCATTGAACTGCTCGTTTCCGCTCTCGAAGATCTTGAGCGAGAGTTTGCATGCCCCGGGATCTGACGCAAGCGTACCGCCCTCAGCGGTGCCAAGTTTTGTCGTTCTGACCGGCGATTGGTCTAGAGCAACCTTGCGGATGTCTGTGTTGAGGATCATGAACCCCTGCTCAACGCTTTTGAACTGGGTTGCATCCTTTGTTGATTGCAGTGTTGGTATGCCAGCCGTATAGATCAGTCCGATCGCAAGAACGACGATCCCGAATACGAGCGTGTATCCCAGCACCTCTGAAACAGCGCTGTCTGATCGGATCAATTTGTTTTTATTCATATTTGCCACCCTGTAACTGTGATCATCCTCAGGTATTGTTGAAACATAATCTGTGCTTGCCGCTTGCGCTGTGCGTCTCCCCATTGATCGGGATGGACGCACCGATGCCGTTTATTGTGTAGGATATGTTGAGATCAAGGTCGTCCGCATCGATTATTACCTGCTGGTCAGTGGTATTGGTGGCGGATAGCTTCACCATATATGTGTGCCCGCCGATGGTAGCCGGCATGTCAAGCGTCGTGTTCAGCGTGCCGTTCTCGGGTGCGATCAGGTAGAACATGATCAGCTTGGTGCCGATATCGTTCCCCACATCATTGAACTGTTGTGTTGCCGTAATATCGGTCGGAAGATCGAGCAGTATCGAGCCTGATAGCATTATCACTGATAGGAATAGCAGGATCGATACGCTCGATATCATGATGTATTCGAGCGAGAAAGATACTGCACGGTTATCTTTTAGGTCTATCATAATCGTTACTCCGCCCCCGGATAGTTTTAGATCGTACTGCTGCTCAACCGTTCGGTGTATTCGGTGGTCCCGTCATAGAAGGTGATCTCGATCGTTACTGTGGTGACGTTTAGCTGCCCCGTAGCGTTTGATGTCGCTGTCGCGTTCTTCGTTGATGTGGTGGTGTTAACCGTTGTTGTCACCAGTTGCCCGTGGTACGCATACAACTGGGAGAGCAGTTTTCCGTAGTTCACCATCGTGTCATTGATCTCGTCGGTGGTGGTGTTATCCTGCATGGCGATGATGTTGACCTCTGTATAGGTCTCGTCGTGCAGTTCGCGGAGTTCATACATCGGAAACTCGATCTGCGCCTGTGATGCCTGATATCCTGACATGAACGAGAGATTCAGGAGCACGATCAGCACTGCAAGGGATATGCTTATCGTAAATCCGGCAAGAACGAGCCACTGTGCTTCTTCATCCCGTATCATTTATACCACATCTCCAGCCTGACCTCAACAAGGTTCCATAGTTTGATCTTTGGCGACATGCTCGCGTCAGGCATCCGTTCCTCGGCATCGGACGCCGTAATGTCAGCATCCTGGACCGTGACCAGTC
>JAYEGG010000188.1:0-13228 GCA_034658995.1 Methanobacteriota archaeon
TGGCGAGATGTTTGCGAAACCGTATGTACGCACGGACTGTGCGGAATTTAAGCCTGTGGAGATGCGCCGTTGGGCGCCCCGTGAAGCAGGAAGCCCCGTTACTTGTAGCGGGGAGGAAGTCACGTGCTTGTCGGTTCATCTTAGCATAGTCTCCAAAAGGATCATGGCGAGGAGTTGAAGAGATAACATGAGCAGGCAACTCGGTAGCGAAGTTTTACGCGTGATTGAATTTCAGGAATGAAACGATGAAAGCAAAACCCATAATTTACTATATAATGATCATGCTGGCAGTGTTCAGCGCGCCAGCATCGGCAGACTGCACCATAATCAGTGGTGATATGAACAACGATAGTAGACTCACTGCGACAGACTCACTCATCGCGCTGCAGATGGCGGTCGGGAGCGTGCCCCCGTGTATTGAGAGGGCGGATGTGAATCATGACGGTATAGTAAGTTCGCTCGATGCGCTGATGATACTCATGGTGGCGCAGGAAACAAGACAGGAGGGGGTGTGCAACCCAAAGTCTGCATTCGCTGCATACTATAGTCCGGTAAACATCACGGTAGATCCCGGCGTGCCTCCCTACCAGTTACCTTTGAGTTCAAGCGATATCTCGAACATTGGGAATGTAACCCGTGAGTTTGGGTTAAGTGAGCGGGAAAATGAACTGTTGATGGCTAATGGGTTTGTTATAATGGATCACGGGAATGTGAGTGATATTGTGGCGCCTTACGAAGTTATGAAAGACCTGGACATTCCTATATTTGTCACATCTGATACCTTGCTCCATCTATATCATATTCAGTTTGACGAGATTCTCAGAGGTGCCGAGGAGCGGGAGTTCTTTGATGCGCTTCTTGATATGAGTGCAGCGATGCTCGAACGATCCGGGCAGGACTATGATAACTATGACGACGCAACCGACCCCGGGATGAAGGAAGCGGCAAGGAGAAACGTTGCATACTTCGCAGTCGCCGTAAAACTTCTCCAGACGCCGACTGAGGAGTATAACGGGACTGAGGATATCAGAAAGATCGATTTCACGGTACCTGATTATGTGCAAAGTGTGGTTGATTGCGAGATTGCGAACATAGAGAGTCACGAGGGGTTTGCCGCAAGCCACATATTCAACTCGGACCCAAACCGGACGTGCCTGGATACATGCTGTTACTGCGAAGACTACTCCCAATACGTTCCAAGAGGGCATTACACGCGGAGCGAAAAGCTGAAGCGATACTTCAAGGCGATGATGTGGTACGGGCGGATGGCTTTTCTTTTGAAGGGCGGGAACGCCACTGAGTGCGGCGGCACCGAGACTCTGCTGATAACCGAAGAGGATGCAAAACTTGCAACGATTCAGGCATCGTTGATCGCATCAGAGCTTCCGGACACCTCCGCCGGGAATAAAACCGTGCAAGAACACTGGAACCGGATATATTCAGTCACATCCTTCTTTGTTGGAACCGCTGACGATTTAACGCCTTATGAATACCAGAGCGCAATCACAGAGGTCTTTGGTTCGAATTTTGATACCGCGGAACTTGCTGATGACGGGAAGATGCTGGAGCTCAAAGCGGAATTAGCTGGACTGAGGAGTCCTGAGATATACGGCGGCTCCGGGGTCTGCGTGATCTATCCGCCAATCACACGGGAGAAACTGTACGAATGTCTGGACAAAACAAAGGGTTTCAGGTTCATGGGGCAGAGGTTTATTCCTGACTCGTATATGTTCCAACAACTGGTCACCCCGGCTGTCGGGAGGTATGTTGGCAATGAGACGCCGTTTACGATGTGCACCACGGGAGGGGGACGTGCAAGATGCTTCCCGAGAGGTCTGGATGTTATGGCGGTTCTTGGTTCCGGATGTGCCGAGGCGATCCTGCGGGAAGACGGCGATACCGAATACGAAGGCATGAACACGAGTTATGATAAGCAGTTAGAAGAGCTTAAAACAGAGTTTGCAGGATTTGATACCGCTGAATGGAATCGGAACCTGTACTGGAGCTGGCTATACACATTAAAGCCGCTGTTAACCGAGTTTGGGAATGGCTACCCGACATTCATGCAGACAGAAGCGTGGCAGAAGAAGGAGTTGCAGACATCGCTTGCTTCATGGACCGAACTCAGGCACGATACTATACTTTACGCCAAGCAGAGTTATACACCTGCTCCCACGTGCGCACCACCACAGCCAATAGTAGGATATGTGGAACCGGTTCCGGAATTCTACGCTCGTCTGCTGAGATTAACGGAAATGACAGAAGACGGGCTGACAGACCTCAATATTCTGAATGAGACCGAGAAGAAACGATTGCAAAGTCTGGAGCGCATTCTGAACCGATTAATCAATATATCAACAGATGAACTTGAGAACCGGGAGCTTACTGAGGACGACTACGAGTTCATACGTGACTTTGGAGGACATCTGGATTATGTTGTCACAGGCGTTGATACCGGGGGCAAGGAAACCACGATCGTTGCGGATGTGCATACCGATGGTAACACGGGAATGGTTCTTGAGGAAGGCGTTGGTTATGTAAAATTGATCCTGGTTGCATATCGCGTTCCCGACGGCAGGATCCTCCTGGGCGCAGGTCCGGTCTTCAGCTATTACGAGTTCAAACATCCGATGAACGACCGGTTGACCGATGAGGCGTGGAAAGAGATGTTGCAGAGTAATCCGCCGGACGTGCCTGAATGGGTACGAGCGATCGCGGATGTCGGTTGAGTTTTAGGGGTTGGTTTCCACCCCGGCTAAACACATACAGAACCACGAGATTACACAGATTTTCACAAGATTTCTGTGTTAATCTCGTGAAATCTTGTGTAATCTCGTGGTTTTTGAGACTTTTTAATTTCTTCCGGATAAGTGGATCATGGCAAAAAAAAGATTAACCGCAGAGGACGCTGAGGATCGCAGAGGGGTGTTGTTTCTCTCTCCCGTCCCTCTGCGGTTTTCGAATCGTCCCAGAAAATAATAAAAAGTGTCTGGTTTTTCGCCTTGGCTAAACACATACAAAAAATAAGAGAGTGGGGCTGGTGCGATTCGAACGCACGATCGACGGGTCTCTCCGAACCCTCGTTGGTCGAGGAGAGCACAAATCAGTGCTCCAACGGTTCCTCACACGCTTGCCCCGTCGGGCAGGCATCAGTAGACCCGTTGCTCATCATTTATCCGCTGGAGCCCGTCGCCATACCTGGCTAGGCCACAGCCCCTTATGGGCCCGATGCGATTCGAACGCATGATCCCCGCCGTGTAAAGGCGATGTCATAACCGACTAGACCACGGGCCCGTCTGCCTTGTGTCGGTCTTCTTGCGTATGTAATCGAAAAGCGTGGTCATGCCTCATAAAATATTCGGTTGGAATAGGTGGTTAAGCAGGGGTTTGCCGTGGTGGTCTTCTGATATCTGATTCCACGCGCCCAGGGGAGGGTGGGGTCTCGCATTACAAAAAACGTCTGAGTTGATCCTTTTTGGTGGGGGGGTTTGTTCCAAACGGTGATGTGATTTCTTGAAGGAACCTTGTGCACAGGGACAACAGCCTTTGATCCATATCCTTCAGTGTGCGCTGGTTGATGCGGTGGGTTTTTTAGCCGCAGTCATGCGGATTCCACTGGATTTTAGCTGCAATTCACTTGCATGTACGTTTAAAAGAAAGACACGATCCCACCCGGATGAGCCAAAAAAATAGTAGGGCAGGGAACCCGTGTTCAGGTCCCCTGTTATTCAATGGTTATGTCTTCCTTCCTTCTATGTCAACGATGTATACCTCGAGGAGGTCATCAAGCATTGCGCCGTTGATCCCGAGGTTGTCTGCCGCCTCTGCGAGTTCCCAGTAGCTGGCACCCTTTCTCTCGCAGAACCTGGCTGTGTAGACATTTGAGAATGCAAGCGGCATGCAGAGTGTGTTCTGTATCCATTTCACAAGGATCCTTGACTGCGTGCCCTTGTCCACCTCGGAGAGCGAGACATGTGAGTCGAACTCGTTGACGATCTCGTGACCGTATTTTCTGAGGAACTTCTGGATCTTGCCGTCGTAATTCTCCTGGATTGCCTGCGCTACCTTGCAGATTGCAGAAAGCGACTTTTTTATGTCGTCATCAGCAACGCCATTTGCTTTGAGGATGTCTGTTATGGTTTTCATACGTGAGTTGTCAGGATTGACCATACCGTTATCCATTATCGGTATTCCGGCCAGGTCCTCGACCTCCAGCAGGTTTAAGTCTGCAATATCGTTTGCCAGCCTGCGCGCATCCCTGTACGAGTGGTGTGTGAGTTCCGCGAATATGCAGTAGACCAGTTCGGTCCAGCGGCTGCTTTCATCTTCCCATTTGTACTCTGCCGGGAGGAGATGCCTGTACTCTGCATAGATCTCCCTGATCCGACCCTCAAGGACAGCAACCCTCTCAGGTTTTGTATCTTTCTCGGATACTTTCTTCATTCGTGCCATTTTTAATGCCTCCAGATATAAAGTTTTGCTACATCGTAGTATCTTTCCACACGACTGTCTTACGAAATGGTGGTGGTGTGCGGACGTGACCACTGCCACCATAAGCATCAGTCGGGAGCAGTGTATCAACATATTCGTTGGTATTTGGACTTATTAAAGCTTGTTGTTCCCCTCTTTGGCAATAGTGGACACCAAAAGCCCATTAAATCCCACGTAGTGTCCAATAGCAAGCATTTAACACGACCTCGTGGCGCGATATCCCACTTTTCAGCCATTTGTGTCCACACATCAAAATTTAAGTGATAACAGAATATATATCAATGGGCATCGTTAGGATTGGAGGTATAACAAGATGCTCGAACACCATGTCAAACGAGAACAGCCTCCGGTGATCTAACATGAACATAAAACACCTCATCGCAACTTTCTTAATCGTGCTCGCCTTCTGGCTACTGCTCTCAGCACACTTCGACAAGTTCCATGTGGGCGCGGGAATTGTGTGTTCGGGGATAGTGGCTTACGCATCCCACGATCTTTTATTCACCGGCGCAGGAAACCACGGCTTGACAAAGACTCTGCGGTTCATCGCGTATCTCCCGTGGCTCATTTACCAGATCGTGCTCGCAAACATCGATGTCGCAAAACGGGCGCTCGCACCCAGTATGCCTATCGACCCACAGGTGGTCACATTCAAGACGATCTTAAAGAGCGATGTGGCGCGTACCGCGCTTGCAAACTCGATAACGCTCACCCCCGGAACAGTTACAATCGACATTGTGGACGATGTCTTCTATGTTCACGCGATAGCTAAGGAGCCTGCTGACGACCTCCTTGGTGGGGCGATGGAGCGCAGGATTGCCCACATATTTATGGAGGACTGATAATGGCAGGTGCATTACTCTTCGGAACGATAGAGATGGTGGACGTCTTTCTGGCGATGGCACTCCTGATTGTTATCGCAAGCTTTGTGTCGCTCTACCGTGGCATTGAGGGACCTGGAATATTCAACCGGATCATCGCAGTAAACGTGATCGGCACCAAAACGATCGTGCTCCTGGTTCTTATCGGGTTCATCTACGAACGACCGGATTTTTTTGATATCGCGCTTCTGTATGCGATTCTCAACTTTATTATGACGATAGCAGCGACGAGGTACTAAAAAAGAGGAGGAAAACGATGTCTGACACGATAACAAACCTGACAAATGTGATTACAATCCTGCTCCTACTCGTGGGCGCGTTCTTCATGCTCGCAGGAACGATCGGGTTCGTGCGGTTCCCTGATTTCTATTCAAGGATGCATGCCACCGGCAAGTGCGACACGCTCGGCGAAGGACTGATGCTGGTCGGACTGATCGTCTACGGGGGCGCGACGTTCGTCAGCGTGAAGATCCTTTTATTGATCATCTTCATCCTGCTTGCGAATCCAACCTCGACTCACGCTATCGCAAAAGCCGCTTACGACGTCGGGCTCGAACCATGGCGGAAACTGGACGACCGGGTGGAGTGGATGGATACTGACAACACCAGCGAAGGCAGAACCAGTGAAGACGGTGGTGAGGTACGATGATCTGGATACTTGATATAACGATGTTATTCTTCCTTGTAATCTGCGCAATCGCCGCAATATCGATAAAAGACCTTCTCTCAGCGATCATCATCCTCTCAGCCTACAGCCTGATAATGGCGATCGTCTGGGTCGAGATGCACTCGGTCGATGTCGGATTCACCGAAGCCGCGGTCGGCGCGGGGATCACAACCGTCCTCTTCATCGCAACGCTTGCAAGAACAGAAGGGAGGAGTGAGGATTGAAGACACTCGCACTCTTCGTGGTCGTGATCACAGGCGCGATGCTGATCTATGCAGGACACGACCTGCCTGCGTTTGGCGACATTAACTCGCCGGCATACCAGGCTCCGATGACGCAGTACTTCATCGAAAAATCCCTGCCGGAATCAGGAGTTACAAACATCGTAACCGCGCTTCTTGCCAGTTACAGGGGTTACGATACGCTCGGGGAGACCGCGGTGATATTCACCGCTGGAATGGCGGTCATGCTGCTACTCAGGAGGCGTGAAACATGAGCGGGATCCAGGAGAGCGTGATAATCCGAACGGTCGTGCGGATCATGGTCCCGTTCATCCAGCTCTTCGCGCTCTACGTGATTATGCACGGCGCAAGCGGACCTGGCGGCGGCTTTCAGGGCGGCGTGATCTTCGGCGCAGCAATCATCCTGTATGCGATGATCTACGGAATCGCCGAAGGAAAAAAGAAGATGTCTGATTCTCTTGACAGGATTCTTGCAAGCACAGGGCTTACAATCTATGCAGCGACAGGACTTGCCTGCATCGTCTTTGGAGGGATGTTCCTCCAGTACAACGCGGTCCCGCTGCTGCCGGATCCTGCTCTGGTCTCCAAGTACCTGATCGATCTGGTGGAGATCGGGATCGGGATCACAGTGCTTGCTGTTATGATCTCGCTCTTCTTTGATGTATCACCGCCCGAATCGGATGCAGAGGAGGCAGAAGAATGAGCGGGATCACTGATATTGTCTATGCCGAGTATAATTACTGGATATATGTGACACTGATGATGATTGGGTTCTATGCGATGATCGCAAAGAAGAATCTGATCAAGAAAGTCATCGGAGCAAACATCTTCCAGACTGCAATCTTTCTCTTCTATGTCTCGCTTGCAGACGTCACAGGCGGCACCGCGCCGATTCTTGTGGGCGGACACGGTGGAGAGCACGCGGAACACGTGGAACATGCGGCTGATGTGATCTACACAAACCCGGTTCCGCACTGCCTGATACTGACAGCGATTGTGGTTGCGGTCAGTACCACCGCTGTTGCGCTTGCGTTAATCATCAGAATCTATAATGAGTACGGATCGCTCGATGAGGACGTGATCCTCGCGGCAAGACGGGAACTCCAGCCCGAGTTTTCGGAACATGCACGACAGAAGGAGGTGGGGCGCCAATGATGGGTTCGATTGCAGTTATTACAAATCTGAACATGCTCAATAAGTCGTGGTTGTTTTTGTGCAACCATGTGATAGCTTATAATGTTCTCACCGCAGAGAACGCAGAGCGCCTTTTCTCTGCACCCTCTGCGTGCTCCGCGGTTAAATTCCCAGATTCTAATAGATTCTGTGGTTTTCAACAGATGCTGAGGTGGGGTTTCTCATTCTTTGCGCCTTTGCGCCATAGCGCCTTTGCGTTTTCATTTCCCAATTTAACGCAAAGACGCGAAGACGCGAAGACGCAGAGACTGGAGGTCTGGTCATGACAGGATTTGACCTCATCGCACCCCATCTTCCGGTACTTGTCGTCGTAGTCCCGCTGATTGCGGGCTTCCTGACGCCGATCGTCGGATGGATCGATAAGAGACTCTCGTGGTACTGGGTGATGCTTGCGATGTTTGTGGTTCTCCTGATCGCAGGAAACAACCTCGCAACCGTGATCAACTCCGGAACGATCCAATACAAACTCGGTGGCTGGGACCCGCCATTCGGCATCGAATATGTGATCGACCTCTTAAACGGCTTTGTTTGCCTGATAATCGCGTTCATCGGGTTCATGGTATCGATATACTCATTGGAGAGCGTCAAAAAAGAAATTCCCGGTAAAACAACCCCATTCTACTCCGTGTTCCTGCTCCTGATAACAGGACTCATGGGAATGACGATCACTGGCGACATCTTCAACTTCTATGTCTTCCTTGAGATCTCGTCGCTGACTGCTTACGCACTGATTGCGATGGGTGACCGCGGGGATGGTGTTGTCGCAAGCTTCAACTACCTGATCATGGGTACCGTCGCAGCATCGTTCATCCTGCTCGGGATCGGCTACCTCTACGCGGTGACAGGCACGCTCAACATGGCTGACATGCAAAGCATCCTGCCGAGCATCCATGAGAGTAATAAGGTCGTTCTTGCCGCGCTCGCATTCTTCATGGCAGGATTCAGCATCAAGGTCGGGCTATTCCCGCTTCATGCGTGGCTGCCTGATGCGTACACACACGCACCATCAACAGCAAGCGCACTCATCGCAGGGCTGATGACAAAGGTCGGGGTTTATGCGATGATCCGGTTCATGTTCGGCGTCTTCACGCCCGAATTTGTGATTGATGTGAACATGACAGAGATTCTCACCTGGGCAGCAGCGCTTGCAATCATTGTGGGATCAGTTCTCGCAATAGCGCAGAGCGACATCAAGCGGATGCTCGCGTACTCAAGCATCAGCCAGATTGGCTACATCCTCTTAGGTTTTGGTCTTGTGAACGTGATCGGGATGCAAGGGGGACTCCTGCATATCATGAACCACGCCTTCATGAAGTGCGCACTCTTCCTTGTGGCGGGCGCAATATTTTATCGAACCGGCATCAGAAACATCTACCAGTTCCAGGGACTCGGGAAGAAGATGCCTGTTACAACAACCGTCTTTTTGGTAGCGGCGCTCTCGATGATAGGAGTTCCCGGAACCGTCGGGTTTACGAGCAAGTGGTATCTTGCGCTTGGATCAATAGAGGTGGATCAGTGGATCTTTGTTGCGGTCATCCTGGTATCGAGCCTGCTCAACATCGTCTACTTCTGGCGCATATTTGACAACATCTGGTTTGGGCACCCGCACGAGATCGAACACATCAAACGAGACGAGGCACCGCTAACGATGCTCGTTCCGATGGTGATACTGGGTATTCTCTGCGTATACTTCGGATTCTTCGCAGGCTATCCGATCGAACATATATTTGAACCGCTGGCAAACAAACTGCTGAGCGGGGTGCCATGAGGTGATCATGATGGTTACAGAGATTAATTCAATAACCCCTCTGCTTGCAGTGCTCGTATCGATGATCGCATCCGTCCTGATCCTTGCATCCGGAAAATACCCGAACCTCCGGGAGGGCTGGACGTTTGTTGCGGCATTCATCAAGTTCGGGCTTGTTATCTCGATGCTTCCGCTGATACTCAAAGGGAATGTGATCACATACCAGGTTGTTGAGATGCTCCCGAATCTGCCAATCGCATTCAGGGTCGATGCATTCGGGATACTCTTTGCGATCACATCCTCGTTCTTATGGATATTCGTGACATCCTACTCAATCGGCTACATGCGATCGCTGAAGGAACATGCGCAGACCAGGTACTTCTTCTGCTTCGCAATAGCGCTCTCATCCGCCGTTGGAATCGCGTTCTCCGCAAACCTGATCACGCTCTTTCTTTTCTACGAGCTCCTGACAATCTCGACATACCCGCTCGTCGCGCACATCGAGACGCCTGATGCGATCAGCGCGGGCAGGAAGTACCTGACGTACCTGATGATCGCGGGCATATCGCTGCTCTTCTCAATTCTTGTGGTATACCACTACACAGGAACAACAGAGTTTTCATTCAGCGGCATCGCCGGAATGGAGACGATACCGCAGACAACACTCATAATACTCTTCATAACGTTCATGATCGGATGCGCAAAAGCCGCATTCATGCCGCTTCACGCGTGGCTGCCAGCAGCGATGATCGCGCCAACTCCGGTGAGCGCACTACTCCATGCGGTGGCAGTTGTGAAAGCAGGCGTCTTCACCGCGGTACGGGTCATACTCTATGTCTTCGGGGTCGATCTGATGCAAGAGAGCGGCATCTGGCTATACATGGCGTATTTCGTCTCGATCACGATCATCCTCGCCTCGGTCTATGCACTGATGCAGGACAACCTCAAGAAACGGCTTGCGTACTCGACAGTGAGCCAGTTATCATACATCGTGCTTGGCGCGGTGCTCATAACACCGCACGGAATCACGGGCGGGATGCTGCATATCCCGTACCACGCGTTCATGAAGATCACGCTCTTTATGTGCGCGGGAGCACTGATCGTTGCCGCAAAGAAGGAGAACATCAGTGATATGAACGGAATCGCCAGACAGATGCCGATCACGATGCTTGCGTTTACGGTAGGAGCGCTCGGCATGATCGGGATGCCGCCCGCGGGCGGGTACGTTACCAAGTGGTTCCTGCTCCTGGGCGCTGCCGAGCTGCACAGCATGATTCTCATCGCAGTCTTGCTTGTGAGTGCGGTTCTTAACGCCGCATACTTCTTCCCGGTAATCTATGTTGCGTTCTTCAAGAAACCAGACCATAAACTCGTGTATAAGGAGGCGCCGCTCACGATGTTGGTTCCGCTTGTCGTGACTGCGATCATATCGATTGTGATCGGGATATGGCCCGATGCACCGGGGATGTTTCTTGATATCGTCGAGATAGCGGTCGCGAATGTAACAGGAGGGGGGATCTGACGATGTGCTGCATAAAAACCCCATCAAGATCACGAATGGCGCGTTTGAACGAATTTCACGAATGCCGTGATACAGATTCGTGTTATTCGTCTATTCGTGGAATTCGTGATAAAATCGGGAATGTTAGCATCCGCATATCCATTGAGGGAGGAATCTAACGATGTGGTTCTTAGAAAGATGGCTGGAAAACCCAAAAACCGTGAAAAAATTAGTTTACGTGCTTTACGCAAGTCTTATCATCAGTTGTCTGCTCGGGGTTGCGATTCACCTTGCGCCGCCCGCGGAACATGTGGAACATGCAGAACATGTTGAACATGCTGAAGATGCCGCACACGGTGAACACGGGGAGCACGCTCCGTTCGCATTCGAGCAGATACCCATCTTCGGCGCGATCTTCGGGTTCATCGTGTGCGCACTGCTCGGTCTCGGCGCAAAAGCGTACGGGCACAACGTTGTCATGAAGGAGGAGGATTATTATGACAAATGAAATCCTCACCGTGCCACCAGCCGCGATATTCATCGTTGGAGCACTTCTGATCCCGCTCTTTAAAGGAAGGGTGCGGCAGGCATACATGCTACTGATAGCGGTTGCAGCCATCATCAATGTCTATTTCATGCAAAACGGCACCTACTGGCAGCACCCATTCATGGAGTACGAACTAATCCTCGGGAGAGTCGATCTCCTCTCCAAATGCTTCGGATACGTCTTCACAATCGCGGCTCTCGCAATGACATTCTATGCGCTGCGCGTGAAAGAGGCAGGCGAGCACGTCGCCGCGTTCCTCTACATCGGAAGCGCTCTTGGCGTCGTCTTCGCAGGCGACCTGATCACCGTCTTCATATTCTGGGAGATCATGGCGTGGGCATCAGTCGTATTGGTCTGGTACCGGCGCACGAAGGCATCGATCGACGCAGGATTCCGGTACCTGCTGGTGCATGTCGTGGGAGGCGTCCTCCTCCTCGGCGGAATCATCCTCTACATGCATGAACCGGGCGGGCTTGTTGACGGATCTCTGATCGTTAACGGCTCCCTGGCTAAAGTTGTTCCATTCACAATCGACGCATTCACTCACGCGTCCCCCGGGGCGATCCTGATCCTCCTCGGATTCATCATCAACGCGGCAGTGCCGCCGCTTCACGCATGGCTGCCCGATGCGTACCCAGAGGCAACAATAACCGGCGCAGTCTTCATGACCGCATTCACCACAAAAACAGCGGTCTACGTGCTTGCCCGCGGGTTTGCAGGCTTCACAATAGACGGATTCGCGATCCTGATGTGGCTCGGCGCAATAATGGCACTATACGGCGTTGTCTACGCCATTCTTGAGAACAACATCAGAAGGCTTCTCGCCTATCACATCGTGAGTCAGGTCGGCTACATGGTCTGCGGCATAGGGATTGCTGCAAGCGCAACAGGTGCCATCAGCCAAACCGCAATCGACGGAACCGCAGCACACGCATTCTGCCACATCCTCTACAAAGGACTCCTCTTCATGAGCGCAGGCGCAATCATCTACATGACCGGCAAAAGCAAGCTAACAGAACTCGGCGGGCTATACAAGGTGATGCCGCTCACAATGATCCTCTACATGATCGCAGCATTCTCGATTTCAGGAGTGCCGCTCTTCAACGGCTTCACAAGCAAATCCATAATCATCCACGCCGCAGAAATGGCAGGCAACGCGCCAATCTTCCTGATGCTCGAAGTTGCCGCGGTCGGAACATTCCTATCCGTCGGTCTGAAACTGCCCTACTTCGCATTCTTCGGAAAAGACGCCGGGATCAAGGCAAAAGACCCACCAGCAAACATGCTAATCGGAATGGGAATCGCAGCATTCCTCTGCATCCTCCTGGGCGTGTACCCAAGTCTGCTCTACAACATACTGCCATATCCCGCGGCGATTGCAGATTATGCGCCGTACGCAGCAGGACACGTCATCGGATCACTCCAATTACTGCTATTTACTTATGCAGGCTTCCTCATCCTCAAAAAGAAACTACAACCAGAAAACTCAATCAGCCTTGATACGGACTGGTTCTACCGGAAAGGCAGCGTGATCTTCATGTGGGTCGTGAACAAACCGCTCGCACGCGGCACACAATGGACGATTGACGCAACACTGACTGTCAAAGACTTCGCGGCATGGTTCAGCAAAAACCCGGCTGAGGCGCTCGGAATCGTTGTAGATAAGGTCTGTCTTGTGGTCCTGAGCCTATCAGAGGGTGCGACCGCCAGGGAAGCGAGAGCTGGAAAGGTGCTTGCTTCGCGGATACAGGCGTATCCAGGGGAGCCAGTGCGAAGAGACCCAATCGGAGTATCTGTCTTGCTTGGAACGATCTTTTTGTTCGCGTATCTGGTGATCTACGTGGTTGCACCGCATCTGTCAGCCTATTCGATGATCGGGCTCTTCGTAGTCGGCGTGCTCGCAGGAATCAGGGTGCGGGCGCGGGAGATGATGCGAGGGAGAAGGAGGTTGAGGGGGT
>JAYEGG010000189.1:0-3201 GCA_034658995.1 Methanobacteriota archaeon
CCCCAAAAATTTGATAGCCCCGATGATGCCCCCACATCTAAAAAAGCTCATACCCCCCAACCCCTTGAGGGGGGCAGTTTTCACTCGACTTTTCGTGGAAAAAATCGCCCGTATTCACGCCACTTTCTTGATTGCAAGAACTGAACTGTGAACTTTTCTCGCGATCGTTTCTGGCGCGGTCTTGTGCATGAGCCGTTTTAGCACGCTCTCGTTCTTAGAGCCCATAACGAGCAGGTCATATCGCTGTTGTCTGGTGAGTCTTGCGATCTCATCGCTCTGTTTGCCAACCAGAACCTGGGAGCTTGCTGCAACCCCTCTGTCACGCGCGATATCCGCGATAGAGTCTGCGAGCGCCTGTCCTCGTGCCAGCCGGTTCTCCTTCATCTTGGTAAGCAGCGTATCGGAGGTCTTAACGGTCTCACCAAGCCTTCGGCGCTGTCTTCCAGTCCCGGATGCTGCGGCAGCCTCTGGCAGGTAGACGACCCGCTCTGTGACGAGTCCTTCTTCGAGGTCCACGACCTGGACCGCGGTCAGTTCGGCATCGTACCCGTCAGCAACCTTTGCAGCGCATTCGGCGATGTTGACCGGGCTGTCTGCCGAGACAAGGATCTTCTTGTAGTCGCCCATGTCGTGGTCAAGGTCCTTTACCATGAGCAGGTTGTACTTCGAGATGTTCAGGAGTCCTGCTGCACGATCGCTCAACCCCTGTCCGGTTGTTGCGCCGCGCGTACCTGTTATCAAAATGTTCGGATTGATGTCCCGTGCAATCTTCATGATGTCTTTTGGCTGGTCAGTTGACGCCTTCTGTCGCACATCAGCGATCTCGACGCCGTGGTCTGATGCCATGTCGCTGATTCTTGTAAGCCGGTCCTGAAACAGGTGTCGTGCAGCTTCGGTTTTGCGGCTGGAGTCAAACCAGCGTGTGTTCCTGATCTCGGTTGCCACAAGCTCGGCATCCAGATGCTCTGCCATTGTTATTGCGTGTACGGCGGTGGCATCCAGATCAGATGCGCCGTCGACCAGTAGCTGGAATCTTCGTGTCATTTTTCTTGCACCTCTTATGTGATTATTTCCAGTTGTTTTTCGGTTTCTGCTCGAAAGCCATCTTGCGCGACCCTTTATCTTCTCTGGCATCTTCGCGCAAGCGCCAGGCATCTCACGATTAACATTATGTGATGTCACCAGTATATACTCAATTGATACTAAAAATCAAGAAAGTGTCTTTTAGAGAACAATGTGTGTCAAAAACTGCACATCCCCGTTAGCCTGTTGGTACCCGGTGCCAGATGCGTGTGGATGTTGCCGGACTGCTGCCCATTTCTCGTGAAATAGTGGGTTTTATGCCCACCGATCGCAATGTGTTATGTGTCGTAGATATCGTGATATCCAAAAGACTTTTTATATTGCAAACCACATTCGGATTAGGCATGGTACTCAGAAAACACATCGCGCTTGAGGATGAACACCTGCGGAAGATAGAACCACTCCTCGAAAAGCATAAGGGCAACCTCAGTGCTGCGATACGGGATGCCATCGACTTAACCGATGTCGCGCTGCAGTATTACGGCAGTGTCAAGGATGCCACGTTCCTGATCGCAACGCTCCGGGAGATCAGGGAGGATCAGGCGATCGTCCCGAAACCGATCTTCGATTACATGCTCACCCAGACAAAAGACCTTGTCATCGAAGAAGAGGTTCTGGATCATGTTTTTGATCCATCGGAGGTTGCAACCATTGCAGAATTCGAGGAAGCGCTGCGAAATCTATGCACTGGCCTCTACTGGGATGCTCTTATCAGCATAACTCCTGACGATGACCTGAACCCATCGAGTGTCCATGCAGAGATCAAGGGGATCGACCACGATAAGCGGCAGTTTCTTGCGGGAATCATCGGGTCATATCTGACATCCTCTTCGCTCGGGATCACAGAGATGCGTTCGCACCTCGACACGTTAAAGATCGATTTTGAGCGAAAAGCAAGCTCGAATGGAGCTTATAACGATCTTCTGAAGCATGTTGGCTGTATGCAGGAGACTGTTAAGGAACTGCATGCAAAGCCCGCGTTCTGGAGATCGTTGATCCATGAGTACAGTGCGGCGAACTACGAGATCGTTGCGCTGCACAGGAAATTCTACGAAGATCTCCTGATCGGCAAGACGCCGCGGGCGATCATGACGTCCGAATGCCTCTGTGCAAAGCTCTCTGCTGATGTGCCGCTGCAGGAGGTGCTCTATGATCTGAAGCAGGTCGCTGAGACCTCGCGCATCGTCAACCGGATGGATATCGATGGCGAGGACATAACGGTACACCATGGCTACCGGACGATGCGGGCTGTCGAGATACTGAAGAATATACTTCTGTGCATGCTTGAGTCGGCAGGACTCAATTATGATTTCCAGCTGACCAGCAACGTGATCACATTGAAGCACCGCCCCGAGGTTGAGGCGAAGATAATTGAGCTGCTCGAGCATGTTGGAGTCAAAGACATCTTTGATGAGCCGCTGCGTGGGCTTGTAACGTTTCTGAGAGAACATGGGATTGATTCTGACCGGCATACCCGGGTCTTCGGGAGAAGAGTGGGACGGCGCGTTATATCTGACTATGAGAAGCAGTATGGCACGATGTGGACTGCTGATAAGTTCAGGGACGCGCTCGTGAGAATCGATAGAATACCGGGGCGCGAGTCCGCGTGGGATGTGCGTGGAAGCACCGCCCACTACACGGTGTACAAGTGCCCACTTGCCAATGATGCCGATGCGTGCCACGTCTGCCGGGGGATATTTCGGGGCGCGATGCACTGTGCATTCAAGGGAATGGCAGAACTTGAGGTCAGGAAGCTTCTGAGCCATGGCGACGAGTACTGCGAGGTCTATGTGCACGAGATTGGGTAAACTTGATCAGACCACGCTTGTGTCTTGCGTGTAATGGCGAACCGACGCCGATTGGGTGGGGTACGCGTTTAGCTAACCACAAGTTACGAGACTTTTTAATTTCTTCTGGAGTACGTGTTTAGCCAACCACAAGATTACACAGATTTCCACAAGATTTCTGTGTTAATCTCGTGTAATCTCGTGGTTTTGGCTCTTTGGTAATTCGAGTTACAAGCACTTTTTCACACTTCAGGAGGCTCCGGTTATGGTATGGAATATTAAACCGCAGAGGACGCAGAGGTACGCAGAGAGTTGTTATTTTTCTCTTTCG
>JAYEGG010000190.1:0-3200 GCA_034658995.1 Methanobacteriota archaeon
AAAACGTCAGAACCAGGAAATTTCAATATGTTATTTTTCGGTGACGACCAAGCATTGCGTTACTCGTCTATTCCTGAGCAACCTCAACCAGCCGCGTCCAGCTCAGACCAAAGTGAGAGAGATACGCGCTTCCAAGTATCAGCGTCACCGAGTTCTTCACGAGATGATCAATCCCGGCAGCAACAAGCCCGATAGCTGGGTTGATTCCGCCGAAACTGAATATTATAGTCAACGCACCCTCATAAGTCCCTATAGCGCCAGGCGTGATCGGGAATATCTTTGTGAGATTTCCAACAGCGATTGCAAGAAACACGAGTGGGATCATAGAGTATGGTATTGTCTCTGAAAATGCGTTTAGTATCACAAAACAGGTGATGGTATCGACGAGCCAGACCAGCAGCGAACCTGCAAGAATGGTGAGAAATGCGCCTGGATTGGTGGACACACTTGCGATCTCACGGACAAAACCCATCACCACCCCCCCAATTTCTGTGCGGATCTTCAGGGACAGGATAAGCAGTGTGAACGTGACTATTAGGAGAAGCCCTGCGAAGGCAAGGACATTAGTGATCCACCGGTCGATCAGCAATCCGCGAATGCATACAAGGGAAAGTGTGCCTATCATGGCGATCGCGAGGATGTCAAATATCCGCTCGACGGCAAGTGAGGACAAGGCTATAGTTAGCTGAACCTTTTTCATCTTCTTAAGCAGGTATGCACGGATTAGATCACCCATGCGGGCTGGAAGGATCACGTTTGCAGACTGGCTCAATGCGATGCAGCCGACCAGAAAGTTCAGGTCATATTTATACCCCGACTGCATGAGAATCCGCTGGTACCGTATGCCGCGCAGAGGCCATGAGATCAGGTAAATTGGTATGGCGAGCGCTATTATGGCAGGGGACGCTGTGCGCAGTGCATCTGTAACGTTTTCAATACCAACCAGCGTCAGTATCAGGAACAGGATTAAAACTGCGAGAAACGAGGCTATGATGATGCTGCGTCTTTTTGTGTTCATCTAAATCCAAACTCCCGCCGCAACCTGAGAATCGCCAAGCCCATCCCGACCACATCTCGCTTCATATCGACCTTGGTGGAACTCCCTGGTCTCCACCTGATCGGGAACTCTGCCACCGCATACCCGGCTCGCTGTGCCCGGACCAGAATCTCAGTATCCCAGAACCAGTGCGCATCCCGGACATGATCCAGCAGATCAATGAGCGCACTCCGCTTAAACGCCTTGAATCCACACTGGTGGTCGTACAATTTTGATCCAAGCATCAAACGCACCAGAAAATTAAATCCCTTGCTCGCAACCCCGCGTTTTGCCGATCGCACAGCATCGCTCTCAGGCATCATGCGCGACCCGGTTGCAAGATCGTATCCACCCCGTATCTGATCGATCAGTTCTGAGAGGTGCAACATGTCAGTTGCAAGATCAACATCGATATAAACAAGAATGTCGCCGTGGGCTGATTTGAATGCACGATTAAGCGCAGTTCCACGACCCAGCCGCTCATCAGAGTGCAGATGCACCACATAAGGATATTTGGATGTTAGACTCTCAGCAATTTTATCAGTACCGTCAACTGCCCCGTCTTCTGCAATAATAATCTCAAAGGAAGAGGTTATTTTACCTAAAACATCTGCCGTCTTCATCACGGTAGCATTCAGCCTCTCTGCTTCGTTGTATGCCGGGAGTACGAGTGAAACCTCGATCGTTCATCACCTTTCTGGTTGTTATGAGCTTGTGTGTGGTATCGGGCATATATATATTGTCTTGGTAGGCTCGTGTCAGGACGGCGAAAGCGCTGATTTGACCGAAGAACTGATAAGGCACCTGCAAGGAACAAACGGACATGACAGTCCCGGAAAGCCACCCGCGATACCAGTCCCTCCGGATACGGGCGCACCTGGTTGCAGGTGTCAAGGCAGGCATCACCTCGCAGGAGGGTTTGATCGCACACGGGCGCGGCGAGGCGTTTGACTACCTGCTTGGCGAGCGCACCATCAACTCTGCGACTCACGCAAGCCAGGCAGCCGCAGCCCTGCTGCTTGCTGCAAAGCGCCCCATACTCTCAGTAAATGGTAATGTGGCAGCGCTGGTGCCAGACGAGATCATTGAGTTGAGCCGGGTTACGGGCGCGCAAATCGAGATAAACCTCTTTTACCGGACAGAGAACCGGGTACGCGCGATCGCAAACCATCTGCGTGCACACGGCGCGTCCGCACAAGAGATACTTGGCGAGCACCCGGATGCGGCACTCCCACTTGATCATGCAAGATCACGGGTCTGCGCGGCGGGCATCCATGCCGCAGACGCTGTGCTGGTGCCGCTTGAAGACGGCGACCGATGCCAGGCGCTCGCCAGCATGGGAAAGTCAGTGATCGCAATCGACCTGAACCCGCTGTCAAGAACCGCGGAGGCTGCAACCATCACAATAATCGATAACGTGGTACGCGCGATCCCGAACATGACCAGGCTCGCACGGCAGATGAAGGGGCTGCCGGACGATCAGTTAAACGAAATCGCTCAGCGGCACGACAACAAAGAGACATTACAGGACGCAATCCGGGAGATCGTGTCGCAATAGACGGGGCACAGGGGGCGTAGAGATCAGGGAAACAGAGGCGCCATGATAATTCGCGTTGCATGTATACTCGGGCACACGGCACAAACCGCGATTTTTATGGGCATGGTCAGGTGTCGTATGGGGTCTTTGTAACCGCGCACGAATAACCTGAACATCTAAGAGGTTCTATTGCCATAGTATTATTATTATGGTAAACATAGAAACCATCAGAAGTAAATACGGACCGCTAAAGAAAATGTACGTGTTTAGCTAACTATAAGATTGCAGCTAAATACATACGGAACCACAAGATTACACAGATTTCCACAAGATTTCTGAGACTTTTTAATTTCTTCCGGAGTACGTGTTTAGCCAACCACAAGATTACACAGATTTCCACAAGATTTCTGTGTTAATCTCGTGTAATCTCGTGTAATCTCGTGGTTTTTCCACCTCAGCTAAATACATACCTTCCGGATAATTGGATCATGGCAAAAAAGATTGGCTCTCTGGTATCTTCCGTGATAGCGAACCCAGGAGCTCTATCAGATTGATCATCTATTCAGCCACTCGATATCGGTTTTGCAGAGTTTCCTGTCAGTTGAAAATATAATGAACCGCGGATAA
>JAYEGG010000191.1:0-3190 GCA_034658995.1 Methanobacteriota archaeon
TAAGTGTTTTGTGCGTGTTTAGCTAACCACAATATTACACAGATTTTCACCGAAAAGTCGAGATATCTTGTGTGCACCATCATCTTCTCGTGAAATCACGTGGTTTTTTTCGCCTTAACTAAACACATACGTTATAGTGGTTTCTGTGGTCGTTAACGGCAGTTCCCTCGTGTATATGGAAAAACACGGGTGTATCTCTCTCTCTTAACTTTGCGTTATATCATCGGAGAAACACCAGAACTACGACACCACGGCGTCAAGCCGCTCCATCTCCATCGCAAGCTTGATTTCCTGCGCAATCCGCTTACCTGTGGATAGATCAGGCTCGATCAGGTCTGAATATGGCGAGCCGGACACGAACAGATTCGTGCCTGCAACGATCCTGGCTGATATCTCGAAGACCTTGAACTCAAGCGTGTCGGTACAGATTGTTTCAAGACAGAACGGACCAACCATTCCACCAAATAGCTCAATTGACCGTTCCACGACCTTTTCGCCAAGCTCAAACACTTTTGGCAGTAGAGACTCACGCAAAACCATCGGCAGGTTTCCTGTGACCACAAAACTTGGGTCGATGCCCGAAGACGCCCCGATCTTGTAAAGTTCGTCGATGTTGGACTCGATCCGCCGATCGATTCCGAGCAGTTCGAGCACGCCATCACCGACACGATAACCATCGACTCTCAACGGGGAGTAGAAGAAATGCAGATAATACCTTGTTCCAAGCACAAATTCCTGGATGGTGTACTCCTCACTGGTATCAAGCCGATCCTCGATTTCCTGCTGGTTTTTTGCTATGAAAAACCCGCGCCCACCCTTCGCGCCATGGTACTTCACGATCACAGGACTTGAAACGTCGGCTGGCGACGAATACTCCGCAGGCACAGGAACGCCGGCGCTTGTGAGCCACTCACGCTCCTTTGTCCGGTCGGATTCCCATTCGAGCACTTTTTTGTTGCCAAAACTCGGGACTTCAAGGCGTGCAAAGTCTGATGCTCCAAGATACTCGACAAATGACCCATGAGGAATTATGATCACATTTTTCTCGATTAATTCAGGGGTTTTTTCGACAATCTCCTGGTACGAGTTAACAGAAAAAAATTCGTCCGGTTTTGCGCGGGGAAACGCATCATAAAATCGGGGGGGTTTTCCAAGACAGATGCCAAGTGTTTTGAACCCTTCCTTACGAGCGCCATCAAATATCTGGAGGCTTGTGTGCGAGCAAACAGTCGCGATAGTTGGATTTTCGCTTTCGGTCATGGTTGGATTTTCGATCGGGTGGATATATAACTGTGCAAGGGAGGCCGGAGCCGGGATTCGAACCCGGGTCGTGGGATCCACAGTCCCATAGGATGACCAGTCTACCCTACCCCGGCATTGTGGTTTGGGTGTTAATCATAACATCGCTGCGAACATAAAAAGGTAATGGCTCCCCGGGCCGGGGCTGTGCGAACATCACTTTAACCCGGGGGTCTATCGTTATACCTGCGGTAGGCGATACGATGGTTCATCGGGACGCCATCAACTTCCGGGGGAATCGTCCGACTACCTGCGCCCAAAGATTTATGCGCACCCAGAGATCAGGAACGGTCATGCACTGCGATTTTCACGATATCCGAACCATCTCCGGATATTCCACCAGCATCATGATCGATAACGGAAAGATCGAGGAGATTGCCAGTAACCTTCTGAGCAGCGCGGGGATCCGGGCGCTGACAGGTGGTTCTTGGGGTTTTGTCACAACCGATGACCTATCAGGCATCGATTCCGCGCTGACCTCGGCAGAGGAGCTTTCCGCAAGCATCGACCGAATGGTTCCCCGGGAGAAGGTGACACTTGCCCCAATCAGAAATAAAGCGGTATCGATGCGGGCGTCTGTAAAAGAGAACCCGGGCGATATTCCGATCGAGGAAAAGATCGGGTTGATCCGGGATATCGAGCAACATGCCCGTGTCGATGGCGTCACAAGCACAACAGTCATGTACTCAGAGTCATACGCCAAAATCAGGTATCAGAATTCTGAGGGGCTTGATCTTGAGTATGACACTTTCCGAACAGGTTTTGCCGTCACTGCGGTAGCGTCTGACGGAACAACATATCAATCAGGAAGAAAAAGCCGGTTCGGAGTCTGCGGATACGAGTTATTCAAAAAACACGACGTTCTCGCTCTTGCAAATGAGGCTGGCACGACCGCGATCAAATTGCTCAGCGCACGCCAGCCAGAGGGCGGCGCAATGCCATGCGTGCTCGATCCTGAGCTTGCAGGCGTATTTATCCACGAGGCAGTGGGACATGCCGCCGAGGCTGACCTGGTGCTCGAAGACTCATCAATCCTTGCCGGGAGGATCAACAGCACAATCGCAGCGCCCGGCGTCACAGTCTACGACGACCCAACGATGGACGGATACGGGCAGTACCCATTTGACGCGGAGGGCGTACCAGCAAAACGAACAACACTGATCGACCGCGGCATGCTACGTTCGTACCTGCATTCAAGAGAGACCGCCGGCAAACTCGGCGAAAACGGAAATGGGGATGCGCCCGATTGCAGCGGTGGGAACGCGCGTGCGCAAGGATGCGACATCCCAATACCGCGCATGAGCAACACGTTCATCGCAAACGGCGATATGAAATTCGAGGAAATAATAGAAGAACTCAAGAACGGGGTATATCTCAAGGGATCACGCGGCGGACAGGTCAACACCGGCGAAGGCATCTTCCAGTTCAACGCGGAACTTGGTTTCATAGTGCGAGACGGCGAAATATGCGAGATGCTGCGAGACGTGTCGCTTTCAGGACAGACACTTGAAATTCTGAAGAACATAACCGCGGTCGGCAACGATCTTGAGTTTAATTCAGGATGGTGCGGGAAGAGCGGGCAGACCGTACCAGTGAGCGATGGTTCACCACATATCCTTGTGAGCAGCGCGGTGATCGGCGGAAGCGGGTGATCCCACCGGGATCTTGTTGATTTATCCATTCTGCGCACGTGGTTTAGCTAACCGCCTGATCACACGGATTTCCACAAGATTTCTGCGTTAATCTCGCGGGATTACATGGTTTGTTCACCTCAGCCAAATATATATCATTCTACCAGCCCCCCAATCTCTTCATCTTCTGCCCTCCATGCAGGGTCCACGATGCAGAGAAAGACCAGTTCGCAGGTTCCAATATTTTTTATCCGTTGAAC
>JAYEGG010000192.1:0-1364 GCA_034658995.1 Methanobacteriota archaeon
AGAAGAGAGCCCACATATTGGCGATCATGTTGCAGTGGCATCGTGTGCATTGGTTGCTGTGTATTCATGGGTTGGGTCGGTCATGCAAAAGCAGTGTATGCCGGTGCCGGGTATAACCCTCCGGTCACAAGGTGTATCCAACCCGATGTGGCAGTTCTGCACCTTCCGGGATTGAGTGGATGTATTGCGTCCTGAATTCCGGGTTTCGCATCATGCAGTAGTCTGCCGTTCCTTTGTACGCCTGGTGCTTGCCGATTCGCTTCCAGATCGTGGTAAGCTCTTCTTCACACACGTTTCCGAATGATAGTGGCGTGTAGGCACATGGAAGCACGTCTCCTGCTGCGGTTATATGCATCCAGCGTCTGCCGGCAAAGCAGCCGAACAGATCAGGACCCATGAAATATGGGAACGCCGTGACCCTTGGACCGTCTGGCTGGCTATTGATCTGTTTCTGGAAATCCTTGAGCCTGGAAACGTCGCCCGACGTGATCACCTCGTCCTCGTGATCCATCCATCTGCCGACAGCGATGATCTCGTACAGCGAGACCTCGTGCACGCCGAGATCGCAGGCAAGCGAGTAGAAATCATCCAGATGATCGATGTTTTCCGGCGAGACCACCACGAACATGTCCACGAGCAGTCCCGCCCCAAGCGCATTTGCAATCCCGCTTGTAGCGTCAGCGAATGCACCGGCGCGCCCCCGCATCCTGTCGTGCTCAGAAGCGTTATGACCGTCAAGGCTGACCCTGACTGCGTACATGCCGGCGTTTTTTAGCTCTCGGGCAAGTGATTCCGAAAGCCCGTACCCTGATGCGAACGATGTTGCGATCGCCCTTTCTTTGTCCACGTGCGCCACCATCTGCGTGATGTCCTTCCGGATCATCGGCTCGCCGCCATCAAACGAGATTAAGTATGTGCCAAGATCGAGCGCCTGATCGATCACGCTCTTGACCAGGGGGAGTGGCATTTCTGCGCCGCTGACGTCTGATGCGCCGCAGTGGATGCAGTTGTTTGGGCAGCGCGTCGTAATCCCGATTGAGGTCTGGTCCGGCACACGCTTTCTTAACAGCGCACTTACCTCTGCTGAGATCATACGGTCGAACACGACGCCTGGAACAGGGGGGATCCACGTTGAGAAGACGAGCCGTCCTTCCTCATTTAAAACAGGCTTTTCAGTGGCGAAAACCCGGTTTATCTTTTTGATAATCGGTTTTGCTGGCAGGGCGAGCACACCTTCGGCATCGAGTTGTACCTTATCATTGTGCGTGGTTACGTTTAGTTTCAGCAGGGGGTTTTCATAGACGCGCATCGCTTAGGTATTTCTGGCGGAGGGTTATCAAAAACTTTGGTATGCGGATATCGTG
>JAYEGG010000192.1:1464-3184 GCA_034658995.1 Methanobacteriota archaeon
ACAGTCCCCGCCACGCTCAGAACCGCCCGGATCACGCAGGTTAAAATATTAAGGTTGCAGGGATACAAACAACCATCATGGCGATCGATGAAACAAGCATTACCAGAGCAATCGTTACCGAATTTACGAAATCGTTCCTTGATATAACCAATGTAGATGCAGCGCTCGTCGGCGCAGGACCTGCGAATCTCGTTGCCGCATACACCCTTGCAAAAGCAGGCGTCGACACGGTCGTCTTTGAGCGGAATCTCTCGGTCGGTGGCGGCATGTGGGGTGGCGGCATGATGTTTCCAAGAATCGTGGTGCAGGAAGAAGCACGCCGTTTCCTTGACGAATTCGGCATCAAATACACCGAAAGTAAGCCCGGTCTCTATGTGGCGGATTCGATCGAATCGGTCTGCCGAATTGCCGCAGGCGCAATCGGAGCAGGTGCAAAGATTTTCAATCTGATAAGTGCTGAGGATGTGGTGATCCGGGAGAATAACCGGGTGTCAGGGCTTGTTCTCAACTGGACTGCTGTTGAGCGGGCGCACCTGCATGTCGATCCGCTGGCGGTCCGGTCGAAGGTGGTGATCGACGGCACAGGGCATGACGCAGAGATATGCCGAATCGTGCAGGAAAAGATACCGAGCGCGCCAGGCAGCCTGCAGGTCATTGGCGAGCAGCCGATGTGGGCAGACGTGGGTGAGCGTGCGCTTCTCGATTTCACAAAGGAAGTGTATCCTGGACTGGTTGTTTCAGGCATGGCGGCAAACGCGGTCTACGGCGGTCCGCGAATGGGTCCGATCTTTGGCGGGATGATGCTGTCAGGCGAGCGGGCGGCTGAGGTTGCGATGAGGGTCATCGATTTGGGGCAGTAGCATCTCACACAGATCTCACGAGCCCCCTTACGAGGAATGAGAAATCCTGCCCACGACTGTTTTCAGGACAATTTCACAAACCTTTATATCCTAAAGGTCAGAGTTTGTGGTGGTGATTGTTATGGTAAAGATGCCAGCAGAAGTGCAGGAGACAATAAATAAGCAGAGTCCGGTTCCAGTTGCCACCGCGGATGCGGATGGTAATCCTAACGTGGTGTTTGTTGGGTTCTTAAGGGTCGTTGACGATGAGACGATCCACATTGCAGACAATTTCTTCGACAAGACCGCCGCAAACCTGTCAGAGAACCCGCGAGTATCGATCGTTGCGTACGATGGTGAGGCGAAGAAGTCATTCCAGATCAAGGGCAGCGTCGAGGTCGCGGCGAACGGTCCGGTGTATGATGATGTGAAGGCATGGGTACATGCCAAGAGCAAGGCGTTGCCCGCAAAAGCCGCGGTGATCATGCATGTCGACGAGATCTATAATGCGATGTACGGACCGGACGCGGGGAAACGAATAGCATAATGGTGATATAATTGGGCAAGGATAACATAATAAGAATAGATGACTTATTGGCGGACGAGGACGAGACCTCCGCAGAGGAATCAAACGAAGCGCTATATGATCTTGTCATCCCACCAGGACTCTCGGTGACCATAATACAGGAACTGATACTGGAGTTTGGTCTTGTGTCGCACACCAAAAATGTGGTCACGGCAGTCGAGGACGGTGAGCCTTTTGAGATGAAGCTGATCGTGCTCCGGGGCGACTATGAAACCGTGGAGCGTGCAAACAAGTACCTCTGGGATGTAATCGACGATCGAACCGGATATTTCGAAGATTGAGGCAGGGAAATCGT
>JAYEGG010000193.1:0-13147 GCA_034658995.1 Methanobacteriota archaeon
GCGATGAAACGATGGTTGTTAAAACCGCGTTTCTGAATCTGGACACCCCGACCCTTCACGAAGGGCTGAAGAGTTTTGAAGGGACCGGAGTTAAAAAGATTGTGGCGCTGCCCTGTTTCCTGGCACCGGGTGTTCACACAACACAGGATATTCCGCGGGTTTTAGGGATTAAGGAGGGCGAAAACCGAACCACAGTTGAGATCGGCGGGAGTGAGATCGAACTCTTGTATGCACAACCGCTGGGTGCGGATTCGTGTATCGCAAACCTCGCACGCGATAGGATCGGAGAGGTTCTTCAGGAGTAACGATGATACCAGACTGGGCACAACTCTGGGAACAGGGAATGCAGGAGTCCAGCTGGATAGACGACATTGCTCAGCAGGCAGACTCGATAAACGGATACTGGGATGATCAAGCACCGCGTTACAATCGTGGACATGATGCATACCGTTCGCCGGTTGTCGACCGGCTTGAGCGGTATATCGATTCGGATACCACGGTGCTTGATATCGGGGCTGGCACAGGAGCTCTCACGATACCACTATCTAAGAAGGTCAAAAAGGTACTATCGATTGAACCATCCGGAAGCATGTTGGATTATCTCAATAAGGCTGCCTTAAAGGAAGATCTATCGAATATCGAATCTATCAATGAGACCTGGGCGGATGCAGAAGTTTCCGGGCAGTATGACATTGTTTTGTGCAGCCACGCGCTTTATTTTATGCAAGGTATAAAAGAATCGCTGGAACGAATGATCGATGTGACTGGAAAACATCTGTTCCTTATGGTCGGCGTGCACGATGACAACGACAAATATGGGGATATATGGGAGATTATCAAGGGAACCCCATATAAACCTGGCCCGGATTACATCTATATCTATAATCTCTTAAGAGAGATGGGCTGGCATCCTGATGTGGAAATGATAACAACCACGATGGAATGCGCGAGTATGGATGAGGCGCTCAGACTTGCAACCTCGCATTTCGATGAGTCAGATGTTCAGGCGAAACGGGAGGAGATCCGTTCATATCTGTCCCGACATATCCAGCAGGAATCCGATGGCAAGTTCAGATGGAATGATTCGTTTAAATCAGCGATGATAATGGTGAACAAAGATGTATGACAACGTCGGTACAAAAGACGTTATCAAACAGAGATGGGATATGTCTTCTGAGACTTATGATTGCTGCCCCGGGCACGGAATTCAGTCAGAGCAGGAAAAGGAAGCGTGGAACTCTCTTCTGAAAAGAGCAACAGGAGTTAAGACGCTTGATGTGCTGGACGTCGGTTGCGGCACCGGCGTTCTCTCCCTGATCTTATCAGAGATCGGGCATAATGTAACGGGCATCGACCTAACGGATGGGAATGCTTGGGAGAGCAAAGGAGAAAGCAGCTAACCAGAATCTCCGTGCAGAGTTCAGGATTGGTGATGCTGAGAATCTATCATTCGAAGATGAATCATTCGATGCTGTCATCAATCGCCATCTTCTCTGGACGCTGCCGGACCCAAAAAGAGCGGTGTCCGAGTGGAAACGGGTGTTGAAACCCGGTGGTGAGGTGATCATAATCGATGGAAATTGGGGCGATTTAAACAGCTTGCGTAGATGGATCCGGCGGTATCTCGTCTCCATACCACTGATCTTACTAACAGAGCGAAGAAATCCATGTCGCAGCCAGTATGATCGGGAGTTAGAGAAACAGTTGCCGATGAGGCAGAGAAAACGTCCGGAGGCAGATGTGAAAATTCTTGAGAATCTTGGATTCGGCGTTACCGTGGCTGATGTAGACGTCCCGAGAACCCGGACACTCCTCGGTTCACTGAAATACGGCTCCTGTGGCGATAGCGGGTACTTTCTGGTGAAAGGCATAAAAGGCAATTAGGGGGTGTAAAAACCTGACGGGTCAGAGGGTGTGATTATCCATAATGTCCCCTATACTGGAGGATGAAAATGGTGAATAAAATAAAATCCAAAGATTCTGGGCATATAGAAATAAAAGATATCATCAGAGAGCGCTGGAATGAACATTGCACGAAGTATGATAGACACGGATATCACTCAGGGGAAGGAAGAGACGCGTGGAAAGCCCTTTTGACCCGGGCGCTCGGAGATGAAAAACTGAGTGTACTGGACGTGGGTTGCGGCACCGGAATAATCACCCTGCCGCTGGCTGAACTTGGACATAATGTAACCGGCATAGACCTGTCAGAAGGCATGCTGAATATAGCAAAAGAAAAAGCAAGTAACCTTGATCTCTCTATCGAGTTCAAACTCGGTGACGCCGATTTTCTGCCATTCGAGGACGGGTTGTTCGATGTTGTCATCAACCGCCATCTTCTATGGACGCTCCCCAATCCTGAGAAGGCAGTATCTGAATGGAAGAGGGTTTTGACGCCGGGAGGCAAAATCATGATAATTGACGGCAACTGGGATGGGCGCAGACGATTGCATGAACGGATATGGCGTTATCTAATCTCTGCACCTCTGGTCTTGATCACAGAACGAAGAAGTCCATTCCAGGGGCATTATGACCGGGACACAGAGAAGAAGTTACCGATGAGGTACAAAGAACGCCCACAGGCTGATATCAAAATCCTTGAGAACCTCGGGTTCAGCGTTGATGTGATGGACGTGCCAATCCCGGTATTTCCCAGAACCCGGAGCTTGATGGGAGTTCTCAAGTATGGTTGCTGGGGCGGTCGTGGCTCTTTTCTGGTTAAGGGAATAAAAGAAGAGAGGTGAAGAAGAATGGGCGGTACTATATCAGGGGCTCCAAAACAGAGTAGGTGATGTTATGAACAATACCAAGACGATAATAAAGGATTACTGGGATGAACGGTCGTTGACATTTGACCTCTCCCCCGGGCATGTCATAGCCAGTGAGAAGGAGGAGAAGGCGTGGAAATCCCTTTTTCAGGAGAAGCTCGGCGGAGGGGTGAAGGAGATCCTCGACATAGGCGCGGGCACAGGTTTTCTCTCAATTATGCTTGCCGAGATCGGGTATCATGTAGTTGGTCTCGATCTGTCAGAAGAGATGATAGGAAGAGCGAGGAAGAAAGCGAGGAATCGAGGTGTTGAAATCGAGTTCAAGCCGGGCGATGCCGAGAATCTACCTTTTGGAACCGGATCGTTCGATGCAATCGTGAATAGAGCTGTCCTCTGGACGCTTCCGGATCCAAAGAAGGCACTTGCCGAGTGGAAGCGTGTCCTGAAACCTGGCGGAAGACTCTGCTTCTTCCTTCACGAACCGCAAACAGACGGAATAACAGATCGATGCCGTAGACAGCTTGGAAATCTGGTTGTTCTCGCTACAGAGAGGAGAACTCCGTGGAACCAACTCCATAACAGCGGAAAATTGGGCGTGGATCTTCCCTTCAGGGGTGGTGTTGCACCGCCTGTTATAACGAAGCTTCTGGAGGAGAGTGGATTTGAGGAGGTCTCTGCTGAGCCGATGGTTGCGATTGGCAGGTTGAAAAGAGAGGGCATGCCCCTGCATTCTAAAATATCATCTGGCAAGCATTATCAGTACTGCTATACCGCTATCAATCCGGATCGTAACTACTCAGGTACCTAAAACCACTATCGAGGGACTTCACTATACAGGAACTACCTGGAACATGGAACATACTGCAACCAAACAGGGAATTTAACCGCAGAGTGCGCCGAGGGACGCGGAGGATGATGCATCTCTCCCGAACCTCCGCGCCCTCAGCGGTTATTTTTCTTGGCAGAAAGTACATAATTGCAATCGGGAGACCAATCAACATGCCTGAGTAGTTACTCCGGATCGTGGAAAAATCTCGTGAGTCAAGACTGAAAAGTTAGATGTGCTTTGAGTGTACGCTTGCGTCCGGGAGATGCCGGATATGTATGTCAGGTGATATACGTACTGATTTATGCTATGATACTAATCGAAAGTTTTAAGTATCAAATAAGATAGTTACAATTTGCACGCTATATGTGATATATATTTTACGTGTGCCCCTACAGAATACAACCCCAATGAGGAAAGATACAATGAGGACGGATATACTATTAGTTGGAATGACTATGATGCTCCTGCTTGCGCTGCCGGTAGCAGCATCAGACTACACGCTCGGAATCTTCGGTAACGCGAACGAGGACGAGACGATTAACATGCAGGATGTGACTTACACAGAACTGATCATTCTCGAATACAGGGACAAGACCGAGCTTGCGGACGGCAAGCACGACGGCAAGATCAATATGCAGGACGTGACCCAGATCGAGCTTACCATACTCGGGAAGGAGAAGGAGCTCACGTTGATCGATGATATGGATGATGTGGTAACCGTCGCAAAACCGATCAGCAGCGTTGTGTATGTCGGGCACAACGCCTTTGTCTATGAGACCTGGCGAGCGCTCGGCATGGCAGATAAGATCGTTGGCACAACCGATCGGTTCATCAAACCCGGAGGCTATCGCTATAGTGAGAACTACTACCCTGAAATGCTCTCGATGCGAAGTGTCGGCACGCTTGCAGAGCCGGATTTTGAGGAGATCGTGGATATAGCGCCTGATCTTCTATACACGGATGAGGAGAAGTATGATATCAAAGATACGGCTGCAAACAAGATCCCGGGTCTTCCTGTGATCTGCATGGACATCGATCCTGCACAGTTCACAAAGAACACCAGAATAACAGGGTACGTCTTTGACAGGAGGGATGAAGCCGACGAGTACATCGACTGGCGCAATGGCTGGCAGGATAGAATCGAGGATCGGACAGAAGGACTCTCGGATGGTGAGAGACCGCTGGTTTTGATGTCTTCATATACGGAAGGGAGCAACGAATTCTCTGTCAGATCCGGTGACAGTTCTTTTCACCCGATGATCGTTGGTGCCGGTGGGAAGAACATCGGTAAGGATCTGACCGGTTATGTTAAGGTGGACGCTGAATGGATCGTGGACCGTAATCCTGAGATCATCGTATTCTCTGCAGCGAACACGTACTGCGGATATGATTTTGATGACAGTTCAGAGCTTGCGGCGCTGTACGACGACTTCATGGGTCGCTCTGACTTTGCCGGGGTGAGTGCTGTTGTGAACAAGAGGGTATACTTCATCAACTATGCACACCTCTGTGTCGGCGGGGCAAGCGGTACCATAGGTGAAGCATACATGGCAAAGTGGTTCCAGCCGGATATCTTCGCAGACATCGATCCACTGGATATGCAGCAGGAGTTCCTCGAATTCCAGGGCATAGACCTTGATTTAAGCGATCATGGTGTCTTCGTGTACCCTGAATAAACATGGCAGACGGTACAGGGGTGAGCACGAACAGAAGAGAAGAGTACAGAAGGTTTGTCGGGAGGAAGATCACCTTTGTCATCTCCTCCTTCTTTCTTCTGGTCATAATCTTTGGAGTGGCTGCATCGATCGGATCGTCAGAGACCACGATATGGGAGGCTTATTCCGCGTTTCTTCACAGGTTTTTTCCTGATCACTTCACTACGAGCTGGGGTGCAGATACGATCGTGTGGAATATACGACTCCCGCGCATTCTTCTCGGTATTCTTGCCGGGATCAGTTTTGGTGTTGCCGGTGCAGTGATGCAGGGCGTACTCAGAAACCCACTTGCAAGTCCTTATACGCTCGGAATTTCATCAGGTGCTGCATTTGGTGCGTCGATTGCCATATTGCTGGATGTTGGCTTCATTAAAGGAGAATATCTTGTGATAGGGAATGCTTTTGTCTTTGCTATGCTCTGTTCGTTTATTATTATTGGTCTGGCAGGAAGAAGAGGGGCAACGCCTGAAACCATGATACTTGCAGGCATTGCGATATTATACGTCTTCTCAGCATGCACATCCCTGCTCCAGTACTTCGCTGATCCGGATGCTGTTAAGGATGTCGTCTTCTGGACGGTTGGAAGCCTTGGCAGAGCGTCATGGTCATCCGTATACATCCTCGGGATCGTGGTAGTGATCTGTCTCCCTTTCCTGCTGATAAAATCATGGGATCTTAACGCAATGACCGCCGGCGATGAAGCCGCACAGAGTATGGGTGTAAATGTCAAACGCACCAGAATCGTTACCATATCGCTTGCAAGCCTTCTCGTTGCAAGTACCGTGGCATTCACAGGGACGATCGGGTTCATCGGACTTGTTGCCCCCCATATCACGCGTATATTCATTGGTGGTGACAACCGGTTTCTGTTACCAGCATCATGTCTGGTTGGAGCGGTATTTCTTCTTGCAGCAGATACCGTTGCAAGAAACATCATAGCGCCCACCATCATCCCTGTTGGTATAATGACCGCCTTCATGGGAGGTCCACTCTTCCTGTACCTCATAATGAAACGAAGGAGGCGGGAGTACTTTTGAAACTCAGGGTAAAGGATATCGTCTTCAGCTATACAAGCACGCCGATTCTCGAGGAGATAACGATGGAGCTCTCCGCATCCGAGATGCTCGGGATTGTGGGTCCGAATGGCGCCGGCAAATCCACGCTGATTCGATGCATAAATAGAATCTTGAAACCCGAGCAGGGAAGCATTCATCTGAACGGGCAGGAGATACGAGAGATGGGCACAATAGAGATTGCAAAGCATCTGGGGTATGTGCCGCAGAGTTTCACCGGCGTATTCCCTGCAACGGTCTTTGATACTGTTCTCGTGGGCAGACGCCCCCACATCGGATGGCGGGGCAGCGAATCAGACGAGGAGAAGATATGGGCGATACTGGAGATGATGGCAATCGAGGATCTTGCCATGCGGGATTTTAACGAACTCAGCGGTGGTCAGCAGCAGAAGGTCCTGATCGCACGGGCACTTGCGCAGGAGGCAGGCACGCTCCTGCTCGATGAACCCACATCAAATCTTGACATAAAACACCAGATCGAGGTGATGGAACTTTTGAAAGATCTCGTGATGAATAAAGGGCTTTCAGCGATCATGGCGGTGCATGACCTCAATCTTGCATCAAGATACGCCGATCGGGTGATCATCATGAAATATGGCAGGATATTTGACGCAGGCAGTCCCTCTGATGTCCTCACACCCGAAAATATCAGATCGGTCTATGATGTTGATGTCGAGGTGGTCAATAGCAGCAGGGGAAATCCGCACATCGTGCCGATAGGGTCTGCAAGAAGGAGTGGATAGTATGGCGGTGAAGAAGAATGGAAAAACGAGAACTCGAGTTGGATGGAGTAAAAGAAGAGATAAAGGAGTACTGGGACCTTACAAAGGAGCATGCGTTCTTCAGTGACGACGAAGAGGAAGAGGCGTGGAGAAAGTCTCTTGAGGAAGAGTTCGGCACAGAGAAACTGAGAATTCTGGATGTTGGTGCCGGTAACGGCTCTCTGTCACTCCTATTTGCTGATATGGGGCATGATGTTGTGGGAATAGATATCTCAGATGGAATGCTCTCTGTTGCAAGAAATAAGGCGAAAGAGAGAGGAGTTAATCCTGATCTCAGGATTGGTGATGCTGAATCGCTGGATTTCGATGACGAGAGCTTCGATTCGGTCGTCAGCCGGATCGTCCTCTGGACGCTCCCCAATCCTGAGACGGCTATAGCTGAGTGGATGCGGGTCTTGAAGCCTGGTGGAAGTGTGTACACGTTTGAGATTGATTCATCGGGCAGAAGGAAGGCCGGTTGGATCAAGAGAAATCTGGGACTTTTCCTAATCACCCTATCTGAGCGGAAGAACGCATGGAAGAGGTCGCATTACAGCAAGGAAGTGAACGAAAGTCTGCCGCTTGGCTTTGAGAAGTGTTCTTCAACCGCCATCAAAAAGGTGGAACTCTTCAGAAAAGGTGGATTTGAGGATGTCTCAGTCTTTGCGATGGAAGAGGTGAGCGAGATATCGCGGAAGAATCGAAAGGACGTTTCACCGGGGTACAAACTCGCATGGGGTGACCCTGGTTATTCCGCATGGTACTACATTAGAGGCGGCAAACGATGATGCAACAGATAAAATCAGAAACAGATGTTAAGGAGGTCATCAGAGAGTCGTGGAATAAGCGGGGCTCTGATTATGACAGTTCACCAGGACATGGGATCCATTCGGAGCTGGAGAAAGAGGCATGGAAATCTCTCCTGACCCGGGCGCTCGGGGATGAGGCGCTCGATGTGCTGGACGTTGGCTGCGGCACCGGTGTGATTGCTCTGCTTTTGGCTGAACTCGGGCATAATGTGACCGGTATGGATTTTTCGGAGGGGATGCTTGGAAGAGCAAAGGAGAAAGCAGATACCCAGAATCTCCGTGCAGAGTTCAAATTTGGTGACGCTGAGAATCCGCCATTTGAGGATGAGACATTCGATGCAGTCACCAATCGCCATCTTTTATGGACGCTCCCAAATCCTGAGAAGGCGATAGCCGAGTGGAGACGTATCCTGAGACCGGAAGGCAAAATAATAATAATTGATGGAAGCTGGGGTGATTACAGCAGATTGCGCAGGCAGATATGGCGTTATCTCATATCTATGCCTCTGATTTTAATTACAGAGCGAAAAAACCCGTCACGTGGTCGGCATTACAAGCAGATAGACCCCCATCTGCCGATGAGGCACAGAAAACGCCCGGAGGCAGATATCGAGATCCTCAAAGACCATGGATTCGGTGTTGATGTGACTGATGTGAGGATCCCAAGAACCCAGTCGTTCATCAGTTCTCTGAAATACGGACACTTTGGTGATCGCGGGTATTTCATGGTGAAGGGGATCAAATGAGTCGAACCCGAAGGGGACTGTCGATATTGTATATCATAGCCATAATCTGCGGCATCTATGATAAATACAGGTATTCTGATACGGCAAGATCCACTGTCAGCTGGCGGCTTATAGAACTTGCTCGTGGTGCATGGTCCAGAATACTGCTCGCTGTTTTGATCGGGCTTGGGGTCGCACTCATCAATGTTGCGCAGCTGAGTATCACCGGATACGCCATCGGTAAGATGTTTGCAGGAGCGGAAGTGTCGGTTGTGCTACCGCTGCTATTGGTCGCTGCCCTCTTGATCCTCTTTCGTGCGTGGCTTACGTATCTGAAAGAGACTATCGCCCACTATATCGCATCAGGGATCAAGATCGCGCTGCGCAATCGCATCTACGCCCATCTAACTGCACTTGGACCCGGATACCTCGAACGGCGCCAGACCGGCGAACTGCTTGCTGCAGCCGTGCACGGCGTCGAGACGCTTGAGATATACTTCGGAAAGTATCTGCCGCAGTTGGTAATCACGCTCTTAACACCGATTGTCATCTTCACATATTTAACCATCCTTGACTGGCAGCTTGCAATCGTCCTCGCGGTCTTCTTCATCGCGGCACTGACGATGCCCCAGTGGTTCAATCCATCGGCAAGGCGTCAGAGGAGACTGCACTGGGTTGCGATAGCCGAATTAAACTCGTACTTCATCGATAGCCTCCATGGGCTGGTCACGCTCAAGGCGTTCAATCATGGAAAACAGCGTGGCGAGGAGATCACTAAACGGGCAGTGGACCTCTGCAGCGCGATCATGAGGGTTATCGGGATCAACTTCGCATACATCGGTGTCACCAACCTCATCATGACGAGCGGCGCTGCTGTTGCTCTGGGCTGGGGCGCAGTGCGTGTGGTGCAGGGCACGCTCTCAATCGATGTGCTCTTAATCGTGCTACTCCTTGGAAACGAGATATACAAGCCGATCCTTGAGCTGAATACCGCATACCACGGGGGACTTGAGGGTGCAACAGCAGCAGGGGGAATCTTCAACCTGCTCGATACAACGCCTGATGTCACCAACTCACCCAACGCCACATCAAAGCCACCTGTTGCACCATCCATCCGCTTTGAGGATGTGACCTTTGGCTATGACGAAGGCAAGCGTCCGGCTCTTTCCGACCTCTCGTTCGAGGTCAATTCCGGCGAGACCGTGGCACTGGTCGGCAGGAGTGGTTCTGGCAAGACAACGGTCATAAACCTCCTACTCCGGTTCTGGGATCCTCAGCACGGGAAAATCACCCTCGGCGGACAGGGCTTGCGCGATTACACGCTCGAGACGCTACGTGCACAGGCATCGGTTGTAAGTCAGGATACATACCTCTTTCACGGAACAGTTGCTGATAACCTGCGCGTGAGCAAGCCAGACGCAACTGACGAAGAACTGAAGCAAGCGGCACGCCTGGCAAATGCACACGACTTCATCAAAGCCCTGCCACAGGGCTACGACACCATCGTCGGCGAACGCGGGACACGGCTCTCAGGCGGCGAACGACAGCGCATAGCAATTGCCCGCGTGCTGCTCCGGGATACCCCCATACTGCTCCTTGATGAGGCAACGAGCAGTGTGGATGCCGAGAACGAAATGATCATCCAGGAAGCACTCGACCGATTAAAACAAGGGCGGACAACGCTTGTCGTTGCACACAGGCTCTCAACGGTGAAGGGTGCCGACCGGATCGTTGTGCTCGACGATGGGCGGATGGTTGAGTCAGGCTCACACAATGAACTGATCGGGTCAGGCGGCATATATGCGCAACTGGTCTCTGCACAGCGGGTCTCATGAGGTATTATAATGTCAACGGTAACAGTCGATGGTAAAAAGTACGAAACAGACCTCGCAAAAACAAAACACACCCTTATACGGTTACTCAGGATGGTGCGACCATGGTGGGGTGAGCTGACACTCACATCGCTTGCAGCCATGCTCAACAGTGCGAGCACGATTGCGCTTGCCGCGGTCGGTGCACTGATCGTCGGGCTTGCAGCAGAAGGCACAAGCGTTCTTGAGTTACGCCCTTATCTGATCGCACTGGCTGTTCTGACAGTCTTTAAGGGTATACTGGCATGGGCTGAGTCATATATCTCGCATCGCATCGCTTACGCCATCCTTGCGATGATGCGCTCAAGGGTCTTTGACGCGATCGAACCAGCAGCCCCAGCCTACATACTCAAACGACGCAGCGGCGATATCATCTCGACGGTGATGGCTGATGTAGAGACGGTCGAGCTCTATTTTGCGCACACACTGATGCCAACCCTCGTTGCGCTTGTCATGCCACTCACCGCACTGATCATACTCGGCTCACTCAACTGGATGCTGCCACTGGTGCTGCTCCCGTTCCTCTTTCTCGTAATCGGCACACCGATCAAGATGCATCACATCGGCGATGCCATAGCAAACAGGCTCAGAATAGAGCTCGGGGAGACCAATGCGCACATGGTCGACAGCATCCAGGGCTTGCGTGAGATCGTTGTGTTCGGGCGAGGCAAATCCCGCCTCTCCGAAGTTGAAGCGAACAGCCGCGCTCTCGTAGCGACACAGAAGCGCAACAGCCGCTACCTTGGAAGCCTTGGCGGACTCACAGAGGGCTGCAGCATGCTCGGCTCACTCACTGTGCTCGTAGTGGGTGTTCTGATGGTGGGCAAAGGTATGCTGCCATCGCACCAACTCCCACTGATGCTCCTGATGGCATCGGCTGCCTTCGGACCTGTTATGAACATCGCCAAGGTCGCCAAACAGGTTGCCATGATCATGGCATCGGCAGAGCGCGTATTTACAGTTCTTGATGAGCCGCCTGTCGTTCGGGAAACCCCGGATGCGGCACCGGTAGGTGCTGTCAAGCCGACACTGACATTTGAGGATGTAACCTTCCGCTATCAGCCCGACGAGCCACCGGTGCTGCGAAACATCAGTTTCGAGTGCAGCACAGGCGAGAACGTGGCAGTGGTCGGTCCGAGTGGCTCAGGCAAGACCACGCTCGTCAATCTGCTCCTTCGGTTCTGGGACCCGCAGCATGGCAAAATCATGATCGGTGGTCGCGACATCCGCACGCTCTCGTTTGCAGACCTGCGCAACCTCGTATCTGTCGTCCAGCAGGATGCGTATCTATTCAACACGAGTATCCGCGATAACATCACCATAGGCAAGCCAGACGCCACCAACGCCGAAATCGAGGATGCCGCACGAAAGGCATACATACACGACTTCATCGCATCACTGCCCGATGGCTACGACACAATGCTCGGTGAGCGCGGTGCAAAGCTATCAGGCGGCGAGCGCCAGCGCATCTCAATCGCACGCGCGCTCCTTAAGAATGCGCCGATCCTGATCCTGGATGAGGCAACCTCAAATCTGGACTCTGAAAACGAGCAGGCGATCCGTGACGGCATCGACAACCTGATGGAGGGCAGAACGACACTCGTCATTGCGCACCGCCTCTCAACGATCGCAACCGCGGATAAAGTTGTTGTGCTCGACCACGGTCGCGTGGTCGAAGCAGGGACACATGACGATTTGATGGGCGGAGAGGGCATGTACGCACGGATCATCAGGGTGCAGCGTGATGTGATTGCGTGAAGGGTGAGTGGGGGATGCTGAACCGTTGTTGATTCGGTCATTTGGGTGATACGAGCACAAAAGATGCTCTCGCACCCAACAGGTCATTATGGTGATCAGATCATGCGCTGAACTGATAATTTGTTATGTAGTTATACTTCTCAAAGCGAAAGTCTTAAGTACTGGGTGAATTATCTATCGGTATACGCGCCATATAACATATACCTTGTGTAACTACTCACCTACACACAGCCAGATGGTATAAATGGATACCCTCCAAGTGCATCTTGAATCGCATCGAGCACAGGATATCCGTTCTTTCGCACTGTGGATATATACCCAGCAGAATATCACAGAACACATCTGCCCCTGCAGCCGTTCGGAAAGTGCCTGATATCTTCTGTCTCAGTTTCATCATGCGTACGTCTCGTTCAGCCTGTCCATTGTCAACAAACTTTTCACAAAAGTTTGATCAAAAACTGATGCCAGCACTTCCCGTTTATACCCTTTTAACCTATCAAGCAGATTTTTGGGTGGGGCTTGTTTAACCCTGCCCCTCTTTCCCGGTTCTTTTTGAGGTGTTGGGTTTAATTCCGAGACTTTTTATTATTTTCTGATTACTACACGACTTCTTTCAATTCTATTAACCGCAGATGCACGCAGATAAACGCAGATGCCCGAATATAACAGCATCGGCAAAGCCATCAACAAATCTGCGTTTATCCGCGGTTAATTATATTTTTCAACTGACCAGAAGAAATTAAAAAGTGTCATAATTGGATGCGGGGGCGGAGCACGATTGAATTTCTGGGTTTGTGGGAAAAATTGGTAGTGTCCTAATTCAAGATAGTTAATGAAA
>JAYEGG010000194.1:0-3177 GCA_034658995.1 Methanobacteriota archaeon
GGCAACAAATCACCCCTCGCTCAACCGGTCCAGCACTTCCCCTAACCGCTCAAAGTTCTCACCAAACGCAGTCCAGTTCTTGCCCATCGAGTCGAGAATCGCGTCATAGTAGTCGTTTGCCCCCGCGATCAACTCTTCGGTCGACCATTCTCCAGCCTCCCCGGTAGGCTTGACCGGGCGCGCCATGGTTTCATCTCTGCCAAACAGCGAATCAAGCGCACTGTCAAGGTCCTCCTCCATCACCACCCGCTCGCCATCAGAGACAAGTATCCGCTTCAGTTCGGGAAGCTGCCCGGTCTCTGCCAGGATATAGAGTGGTTCTACGTACAGAATACTGTCCTTGATCGGTATCACCAGCAGGTTGCCCCGCGTCACGCTGGAGCCTTGCTGCGACCAGAGCGTGAGCTGCTCTGAGATCACTGAGTCCTGATCGATTTTTGCCTCGATCTGCAAAGGACCATATATTAGTTTGTCTTTGGGGAACTTGTACAGCAGAAGTTTTCCATAATCATCTCCGTCAGATCTGGCAGCAAGCCATGCGATCATGTTAGCCTTCTTTATTGGCGTAAACGGACTCATCAGGACGAATTCCTCATCGCTTTCACCGGGAAGCTTCATTATTATGTAATAAGGGTCTACCAGCACCTGCTGGCTTGTGCCGTACACCTCGTGCGGGATCTGCCATGCATCCTCTTTATTATAGAAGACTTTTACGTCACTCATGTGATATGTGTTGTAGATGTCAGATTGTATCTTGAAGAGGTCTTCAGGGTATCTTACGTGTTTTTTAAGCTCGTCTGGCATCAGATCAAGTGATTTGAACTGCTCGGGAAACATCCTGGCATAAGTTGTGATTATTGGATCCGGGTCCGCGGTATCGGCGATATAGTAGGTCACGTCCCCATCATAAGCATCGACAGTGATCTTTACGGAGTTTCGTATGTAATTGACAGAACCACGCTTCTCTGAATATGGGAAATTGCCTGTGACTGTGTATGCGTCCTGTATCCAGACCAATCTGCCGTTGCAGATGGTGATGTATGGATCCCGGTCAAGCATCAGGAACGGGGTGATCTTCGAGATCCGATCCTCGATGTTCCTTTCAAGCATAATACTGCTCTCAGGAGTGATATCCGAGGATAGCAGGATCTTAACATCCATGAATCTTATCGCCATCAGGAGTTTCTTCATGGTTGTGTCCAGTCGCACACCCCCACGCCCATCGTACTGGATATACTCGTTAGCATCGCCTTTCGGATAATCAAACTCCTCTGTGCGGGTGTTTACCAGTACAAACTCGTTATCCCGTTCTCCATAGTATATTTGTGGCTTTTCGATCTGTAGTTTTGGTTCATCTACAGTGTACACCGGAGGAATGTCTTTTATCAGGTAGTTGGGAAGTCCCTCCCTTGTAACGCTATTTACAGGGCTCATCACCGCACCAAAGCCGTGTGTGTAGACTGTATGGAGGTTTACCCATGTCTTTGACACGATCTGGTCCTGATCCATCTCTCTTGGAGCTAACATCACCTCAGTGTATCTTCCGTCGATCTCGTACCGGTCGATGTCGATACCTGAAAGGTCGTAGTACAACCTTATTTCCTGCATTTGTTTGTATGTCTGTACGAGCGGTCTCCAATCAAGAATTCTGATGTTATCCATAGTTTCTTGTGAGTTTGCCAGCACTTCCCGGGTTAGATTCATCTCAGCCTGGAAGGTCCTCTCCTCCACATCGGCAAGCCCGTAGGCGATTTTTGTGAACTTGATGTTGTTCTCGATGTAGGGCGCTTCCAGACTGATCTCGTTTGGCGAGACTTTATAGGTCTGAACGATCCCGGGAACCGCTGTCGAACCAATGAATATGACCAGCAGGTAGAAAACCACCGCATAAGTCAATATACCGCTCTTCTGTGGATCCTGCCTGCCTGAAATAAAGAATATCCAGACATAAAATAACAGGGCAATGAACAACGCAAGAATCATCAGTATCTTGGTGATCGGAAGGTATACAAAAACATCAGTGTAGCCAGCCCCCACCACAATCCCTTTTTCAGAGTATATTATGGAGAATCTGGCAAGATAGTGGTTCACGGCAAGGAGGATGAAGAAGAGCGATCCGAGAACTGCCATGTGTGCAAGCGCATTCCGTTTCATGCCTGCGATCGCCGACTGGAAACTGACGTCGTAGATCGGACCCTCGCCCACTGGCGTGGAAACCTGCGCCTGCTTGAACATGCGGATGATGAACGACTGCATGTAGTCCAGAAGCACCATGATGATCGTGATTACCACACAAGCCATCAGAAATCCCCTGACCGCGTGGATGAACGGCAGCGAGAATACATAGAAAGCAACATCCTTCCAGAAGACCGGGTCCTGCAAGTTAAATGTCTCTTGATTCAGGTACTGTAACACCACAAACCACTTCTGCGAGCTTGCAAGCCCGACAAAGAACGACAAAACCAGAGCAATCACGATCTTTAGCTTTGAGGGGATCTCTGACCGGGACGGGTTTGCTTTTGAGGATATCCATAGGTTGCCGAGCAGAAACATGAGGAAAAACGACGCCGAAGCTGCAAATAGGAGCAGTTTCGCAGTCAAGCTGATCATGAAGATCCGGGAGAAACCAAGAGCGTCAAACCACCAGTAATCGGTGACGAGACGAACTATCTCTGAGATCGACAGGATGAACGCCAGTGCCAGGAAGATGGCGATGTTTGTAATTCCGCTCTTAGACCGCACCATAACAAATGCGGGGGGTGTATCCATTATAAAGGTTTGCGGGAAACGAGGCGAGTTTTTAATTTTTGTGATGTCAAATTCCGTGGAATTCACCCGAAAACGCGGCATTCATGTTGTACCTTTGTTTAGAATCAGGGTTACGTGTTTAGCTAACTGGAAGGGCTCACACCATAGATTTCCGCGATTTTTTTTCCCAGATACGCGATTGCGGTGTTCCCACTATCGACCACAGAAGACGTCAGAAATAGTAAAATGCAAACACATCACCAATATCTTGTATGTACTACCTATCCTCGCGTGTTAATCTCGTGAAATTGCGTGGGGTTTTTTTCGCCTCAACTAAACACATACGGTTTCAGACAGTGTGGCTTTTTGAGCGTCTTCTCAAAGCTTTTTTATAAAGATGATAGATATAAATGATCCCACCAATAATGA
>JAYEGG010000195.1:0-3161 GCA_034658995.1 Methanobacteriota archaeon
GCCCCCATCATCCTTCAGGATCACTTCATCTCCAGCATTAGATAATTTTATCGTTCCGGAAGTTTTCACCATGTCCGGTGTCGAATCGGAATCCACACCATACTCAAAATCCGCTCTATGGAGCGTCTCATCATAGAACGCGGTTGCATTATACGCAAGATACAAACAATCCCCCCCGCCCATATCGGTCCATGATGGGAATGTGATAACGCCCTCAAGATCCGTTATCTGCCAGCCACCAATCTCGACGGTGTCTGCGGTTGGGTTGTGTATTCTTATGAATTCACCATCGGTATCCCCCTTTAGATATGTGTCGTAGTATACTTCCGTAATCATCACATTTTCGGACATGCCCGGAACTGATGGATTTGCTTCAGCACAAAGAGCAGTTCCCAGGATCATAAATACCAGAATCATCCGGATTGCTGTTATGTATGGCGTTTCAGCACTTCTCGATCTCTCTTCGTGTATGCCCATCATCGATCTCATCTCGATCCATCCAACGCTTTTCGTTGTTGACTATCAGGGACGCAGCACATAATATACCCCCAACCCCCTGAACATATCGACACGGGATATTCAAAAGGATTTTAATGCAGCAACAGAATGGCAATTGTACTTAACTCCACCCCTCTGATATATCTCGCTAAAGTCGGTCTCATCTCAATAATAGAGGAAACAGAGGACGATTTAATCATCCCGGGGCGGGTATTCGACGAAGTTGTCACGGTTGGAAGACAAAGAGGTGATACAGACTCATTTATCATCGAAGAGTGCGTCAAACGCGGTCTTTTACAGGATCTACATCGCGGGGTTGCCCGGCTGCTCGAGCTCGAGCGGTTTTGTCCAGAGTCGGCGTAAAATCGGGAGAGCAAAAAAGAAAAAAGAAAAGGGTCCGTTTGGAACCTATTATTCCTTTAGTATCAGTATCTCTGTCGCTTTGATCACTGCTTCTACTTTATCGCCTTCTTTCAGATTAAGATCTTCCACGGCTTCTTTTGTTAGCATCGAAGTCAGGATAGCTGGCTCCGCGATCTCGATCTTTACGGTAGATGCGACCTCACCTTTCTCGATTTTCTTCACAACGCCTTCAATCTGGTTTCTTGCACTTATTCGCATTTCCGGTGTCCTCCTTTGCTTGCTGCAACCACTGTCGCGGTTGCAGGATGTACGGATATCATAAGCACACCATAAGAACATATCGCCCCTGATATCACCAGTTTAAGCCCCCATTTTGTCCAGCCACAACCCAGGTCAACCATTTTAATTTGACTTTTGTCATATTGTAAACCGAAATGTATTTATACAAATTTCACGAACGCGTATGACATCCGACATGTCCGGCAGCGACTCACAACCACAATCAAAGGCAACACGATGGAAAGAGCAGCAATACTCGCGGTGACAATTCTGATTTGCAGCGCAATCACACTTGGATGCATCGGAAAGCCCGCGCAGTCAGCAACAGAAGAAACAGAGTCGCTCCTTGTGTACTGTGGCGCAGGAATGAGGGCGCCAATGGATGAACTTGGGAGCCAATTCGAGCAGGAATACGGTGTTAAAGTGGTATGCAATTATGCCGGATCCGGGCATCTCTTGAACCAGATTGAACTTGCGCAGAATGGGGATGTCTACCATCCGGGCGCAATGTATTATTCCACAATTGCTCGGGATAGGGGGTTCATCGATTACGAAAAGTCTGTAGCTTACCACATTCCTGTGATAGTGGTTCCGAAGGGAAATCCTGCAAACATCACCGGTTTGGACGATCTCACAAATCCAGGGGTACGAGTTGCTCTTGGAGACCGGGGGGCGTGCGCTATTGGACGATTAGCGGACAAAATACTGGAGAAGAACGGAATCAAGGATGCTGTTCTGGATAACACCGTCGTTTACGGCACAACCGTAAATGCACTCATACTCTACGTGTCCGGGGGAGATGTGGACGCTGCGATAACGTGGGCGGAAACGGCACTCTTTGCCCCAAATGAAACGACGGTCATAGAGATACCGGCGGAAGAGAACATCATACAGACAATTCCGATAGGAACACTCACGTTTTCTGAAAACAAAGAAGCTGCGGAAGAGTTCATTGATTTCGTTACCTCTGATGAAGGGAAAGCAGTATACGAGAAATACGGGTTCACCCCATACGGGCAAGGCGATATGGGCAATGTAGGTGATATAAATGAAACTAATTGATGATTTGATCTCTGACCTATCGAACGTGGATGCAGATGCGAAAATCCGTGACGTGCATGTCGGTTATACGTGGATCGGCGTCCTATCCCGAAATTGCGGGGTTGCGAAGAATCTTGGTGAACGGCACGACTATATGGTGCGGAATATCGGGAGACTGACCGAGAAGACCGCACCCGAGCTTGCCGAGTACTTGAAATCGTGGAACATGATCGAGGCGGGCATCGGTCTTGCAGCGGTCAACTCGATGATCGCCCCGCGGGGCAAGGAATTGAATGTGACCGACTTTCTGCTCGAAAACGGGAGGGGCAAGAAGATAGCGATGGTCGGTCATTTTCCGATGGTTAATGACTTGCGGAAAGTTGCGGATGAACTGTGGGTCATGGAGAGGCAGCCCCAGAAAGGGGATTTGCCGGATACGGCAGCAGAACACCTGATCCCGCAGGCAGATATCGTTGCGATAACGAGCTCATCGATCGTGAACAAGACAATCGAGCGGTTACTGGAGCTAAGTCAGGGGTTCACGATCGTTCTTGGTCCGAGCACGCCGATGTCTGAGGTTCTCTTCGATTACGGCGTGGACATGATCGCGGGAATCAGGGTTACTGATGAAGCGAGGATGATGGCGAAGATCGCGCAGGGCGGCGGCAAGGTGAAGCAGTTTAAGGATGTAATTGAGTTTCTGGTGATGGAGAGATGAGTTCCTCCTTTCAGATTTCATTATCGCTGATCGCTGGCATATTCTTTGGCTTTATCGCGATTATAATCACGTGCCTCCTCACAGCAACCTCCTTTACTGAGTTTGCAGGCGAGATCAGATCCCCTGAAATCATATCAGCCATCCTCTTGAGCCTCAAGACCTCAATAGCGGTCGTTCTTCTTGCGCTCCTCTTCGGGATCCCGGCTGCATACATCCTTGCGACAAAGCGGTTCAAAGGCAAAAATATCCTTGATACGCTGGT
>JAYEGG010000196.1:0-1597 GCA_034658995.1 Methanobacteriota archaeon
CGCCCCGATAATCTTATGTGTGGCTGGACTCTATGGACACTTTGGTGATCTCAATGATCAGCGTAAATAAATATGGATATAGGGCATTTTCAGAGATGCTTGATAATGCAGAGGAATTGCATATCGAAGTATCTGAGTTGAGCAACGGCGCGACCGTTGTGGACGCGGGCATAAATGCGCCGGGTGGGTATGGCGCTGGAATGTATTTATCAAGGCTGTGTCTTGCAGACCTTGCAGACCTGAAGTACGTACCATATCAGCTGGGCGACCACACCGTCGCAGGCATTCAGGTATCGGTCGACAATCCGGTCATCGCATGTATGGCGTCTCAGTATGCGGGCTGGAGAATTATCGAGGGGAAGTATTTTGCAATGGGCTCAGGTCCTGCGCGGGCACTTTCGTTGGATCCAAAGGAGCTTTATGAGGAGATAGGGTACAAGGACTCATCCGACAAGGCAATCCTCGTGCTTGAAGCCGACAAGCTTCCGACGGAAGAGGTTGTGGACAAGGTTGCAACGAAGTGCGGTGTCGACACGAAGGAAGTGTACATAGTGGCTGCACCGACCTCCTCGATAGCTGGATCCGTGCAGATATCCGCAAGAATCGTTGAGACCGGCATACACAAGATGCACGATCTTGGCTTTGACATCACCTCAATCAAACACGGGTTCGGGATCATTCCGATCTCGCCGATTGTGGGCGATGACACCAAGTGCATGGGCTCGACCAACGACTGCATCATATACGGTGGCAAGACCTATTACACCATCGATTACCCTGACATCGATGAACTGACCGACTACATAAAGAAGGTTCCATCCGAGACCTCAAGAGACTACGGGAAGCCATTCTATGACACGTTTAAGGCAGCTGGCTTTGATTTCTTCAAGGTCGATGGTGCGATGTTTGCGCCCGCAGAGATAATCGTGAACGAACTTAACAGCAAGAAGACGATTGCAAGCGGTACAGCCAATCCTGACATACTGTTGCAGTCATTTGGTTTGCAGAGGGTATAAACACCCTTTTTGTAATTAAAGAGTAGGAGAATAGTGGGCGGGGCTTCAGATGCCCGGTCCCATTCGCCTATTTTGCTCTTTCTGTTGAGTTTTGAGCTTGGTTTTCATATAAAGCCTGCCTGACGGCTTGCCCTTAAACTATGCGGTGCGGACCTGCATCGCTGCGCGGTTGTTTGGGTAATGGCTAACAGTCGGGCTGTTGGACGAGGAAACGTATACCAACATATAGATAAATAAAGGAGGAATAATGAAGAACGGACTATATACTGGCACAGCAGTGGTTGTGATGCTACTCACCATCACGGTGCTGGCAGGGTGTGCACAAGCAAGTGCAGTGGTAGATCCAGCTAATATGGCTGGCATGACGGGTATGACCGACGCAAGAGGACTGAACATCCCCGAAAATTGGCGGTCAGACCTGATCAATCCGGATACGGGCGTGAATATGGATATGACCTATCCGGAACGATCCGATATGGAAGCAACCTCGTCAGATAGCCCATTCACGCACGGAATCGCGGCAGGAGACCTGAACGGTGATGGCGCGGACGATGCGCTGATCTTTAATGGGACGTATGAGC
>JAYEGG010000196.1:1697-3155 GCA_034658995.1 Methanobacteriota archaeon
CGACTTTAAGACCCAGAACTTCAGTGCAACAGTGTATCTGAAGCACGGCGACACCGGAGCTGATCTCTGGAGCCAGAGTGCAGCAGGCAAGAATATAATTATGCCGCTCTCACCCCTCGCGGGATGTGATCTTAATGGTGATGGCGAGGGTGATGTGCTCATCGTTTCGCGCACCACGACTGCTGATTCCGGGGGCGAAACCACAGCTACGGTGCACGCAAAGCGCGGTCGCGACGGACACGAGTTCTGGAGCCAGAGCATAACAGGCGAGAAGATAAGCATGTTCGCGCACACCTATTGCGATTTTGATGGCAATGGCGAGGACGACGTGATCGTGAGCTTGATACGCCACGACACCACCACCAGTGAAACCAATGCCACTGTGCACGTGAAGCACGGCAAGGACGGAGTCGATTTCTGGAGCCAGAGCATAACCGGCAAGGCTGCGTCGATGGGAGTCAATCCTCATCGTGATCTTAATGGTGATGGCAAGAGTGACGCGATCGCGATATCAGAGGTTACTGATCCTGCCACCAACGAAACCACAATCACGGTGCACGCAAAACGCGGAGATACAGGAGTTGATTTCTGGAATCAGGAAGCCACAGGAGTGAACATAACTCTCAGTGCTCATTCATACTGTGATTTCAATTCTGATGGTAAGGACGACGTGATTGTTGAGTCGGAGGATCGTGATTCGGGTGACGACACGGATACCGCCACAATATCTGTGAAGAACGGCGAGACTGGAACCGAACTCTGGAGCCAGACCGTAACAGGTAAAGGTGTGTGGGTGGACAACGATTATTACAACTACTACTTGCGGGATCCTGACTTCGACGGCGACGGTTCGGAGGATCTCCTGATAACAACCGGTGCATCCATCGACATGTACATATATGGCATGTACTTCGGTTCCACCGAGATTCCCACCCGCGTATGCGCAGTAAAGGGCAGCAGCGGCACACCTCTCTGGTGCGAACCGTCATCGGGATTGTCGACGCCACCGGCACAACCACCGGCAACCGGCGACCTCAACGGCGACAATGCGGTCACGCCCGCGGACGCGGTGGTTGCGCTTGAGATCGTCATCTCCGGCGATTACAACGATGATGCGGACGTGAACGACGACGGCGTGGTAAACTCGCTTGATGTGCTGATGATCCTGCAGGCGGCAGTAGGTGCAATTACGCTGTGATTATAGGTGATAGCGGCGGTACCTGGGGTTTCCTGGGTACTACCCTCTTTTTATTTAATTTTTTTTTATTTACGAAAAGTATATCGCCAGACTCCACTCGGAGGGCATTTCTTACTCGCAAACTGTTCACTAAACTTTTCACAAAAGGTAACTACTCAGATACCTAAAACAGTGTCACGCGACCTCGCTATACCGGCACTGCTTGACCCGGAACACAAGCCTTGAGCCAAACGGGAATTTAACCGCAGAGTGCGCGGAGG
>JAYEGG010000197.1:0-3154 GCA_034658995.1 Methanobacteriota archaeon
GTAACAGGCGGAAACGAGGGTGGCAATGAACTCGGATTCAACAGCGAGGTGTGGGATAAGGTGTACAACGGCGACCCTTACGACGACCTTGCGATCGATGAGCGTGACGTGACCGACCATCTGAATGGAAGCTGCAACTACGCAACAATCTCTGAGATCAATGACCATGGCATGGTTCCGAGCACCGCACTCCTCATCCTTGAGCGTGGACAGAAGGTTCCGAAGCTTGATCAGGTTCCGATCGCAGTGGGCGAGATCACAGACATGGGTATCCATTATATCTCGGATGATACGTACGGCGCAGTCTTCGGGACGCTCAGGTTCGCAATCAACGATCAGTTCGACAGGGTCATGGGATACAGGGAAGCAGAGGCTATCTGGGTATATGCGGTGCCGACAAGTTGTGATCCTGATTACAATCTATGGATGAATGTCACGGCGACCAGTAAGCCAAAAAGAACACTCACGCTCTTTGATGATCCGTACACCAACGAGACGCAGGATTACGAGACCGAGGTCTGCTACTTCGACGAGAACGATGATGGTGCCTTTGATGACGATAACGAGACAAAAGTGTACCGGACAACAACCAGCTACGACGGTACGTTTGCGCTCCGGCTGGATGAAGGGATGTATGACATCTATGCCAGATACTGAGCAGAAAGCGCGAAAACCGCAAAAAATACAGAAATCGGATCGATGGAAGACGATATCAGCCGCCGTGATCCTGATCGCAGCGATATCGATCATGCTGAATATATATCTGTGTCTCTCAAACGGATCAGGGGTGGCATCCAACGCGGGTAACGATGACGAGACCGATCATTTTGCTGCACCAAACAACACGTCAAATGAGAACGAAACAGAGATGCACAAAATCGCTGCTGTTGCGATCACGCCGGGCAGTACCACGCTAATCGATTGAGCGCGAGCCCCTGGAAAACGGTCGGGGCAAGACTTATATAATGGTATGCTATCTGCATACGTGCAGTAATATCAATGCTGCGAATATCTCAAAATAGTTTGAGATTAATAGTATAAGAAATAACATAGGAGGTATAGAATGAAAAGTAGAATATCTTTAGTATGCATAGTGGTTCTGATGGCGATGGTTGTGCCTGCGTCAGCGGCTCCGGATCTGGTTGTGGAGAGCGTTACCCCGAACTGTGACAATCTCTTTGGCAACGATAGCAATGATATATCCGCAACAATCACGAACAATGGCACTGATTGTGAAGGATCGTTCAATGTCAGTTTCGTTCTCAGCGATGGATTCAGCACAATTGAGTCAGTTGATGCGCTGGCTGCGGGAAATAACACCACAGTGAGTATCATTGACCCAACCATCAGAAATGCTGGTGATGAGGTAACAATAACCGTGACATCCGACTGTTATGGCGGGATTGCCGAGGGTGATGAGTCAAACAACGAAACAACGCTGAATGCAACTGTTGTGAACAACGGCTACAGAGGCAAGACCTACACCGGCGGCGAGAATATTACAACATGGAAAACGTTTGATTTAAACGGCGATCTGGTCTATTCAGCAGGTGACAGTTACTACCTCAGCGCATCCAAGAACACGCACTGGACAGGGTATTTGGCCAACTGGACTGCGAGTGATCTACCAGTTCCGGCTGCTGCAACTGTTGTAGAGGCAAGGTTGTATGTACCATACACATACGACAAGGCAAATGTGATGCCCGATGCGGCCAGCATGGACTTCAACGGAATCGCTCAAACGCTGGATGTACACTACTGTGATGCGAAACTGTATGCCACCAGTCGCCCATACGGGATGCTCACATACAATGTAACAGACGACTTCAATGCAGATGGCAACATCGCAAATCTCACCAACGCACATTCTGGCGGTGGCAATGTCTCGATGCGAGGCATGATGCTGGTGGTGACATACGAAGATGCAAGCGAACCACGGCGCCAGATATTTGTCAATGAGGGATTTGACCTGCTCTATGGTGGCTCGAAACAATGTACAACGCCGGATGAAGCGACTGCATGGGCACCAATCACCGGACTTGCAATTGATCCGTCAACTGCGACAAGTGCCAGATTGATAACTTATGCTCCCGGCGCAGATCCGACCGAAGGAGAACTGATCTTCAACGGACAGGTCTGGGCTGACGAGTGGAACGACAACGGGGTCCACCAGATCGGGATCAGTGATCGAGTTGTAACAACCTATCTGGAATCAACCGGCAATCTTGTAGGATTCCAGAGCAGCGGCGATTGGATGGAAGCAAGCAATGCGATCCTCATCTTGGAAGAAGGTGACTCATTGGCCGATTCAGATTCTGATGGTGTACCGGATTGCTGGGATCTTGAAGCAGACACCCCGTCCGGATACCTTACGGATTCGGAGGGCAGGGGCTACCGCATCGGTGATGTCAACCGCGATGGTGAACTTACGAGCGCAGATGCGCTAATGATCCTGCAAGCGATAGCTGCAAACATCGAGCTATAGAACGCTCGATGTTTCTTTTTTTTGCATGTTGTTTAGCTGAGGTGAAAAACCCGGCTCCCCGATATCTCGCGTTGCAACCCCACCCGAGCCATATCAGATTAGTGTCAAGTCAATCATCGAGTGTCGGATAAAGCCGAGATAACTTTATCCGTGCATTTTCAGTTTTAAATTGCCAATTAACTTTCGCATTTTTATTGTTTCTGTATTTTTGCCATGCCAGTATCTCTTCCTGACAACCTCAATGTCATCGATTCTTCTGTTTAAACACTGCCCTGTGAGCACGTTCAGCTCAATCTCAGCCATATTCAACCAACTGCCATGCTTTGGAGTATATACAAACTCGAATCGGTCCAATAGTGCCTTTGCCTTATCCGGCTGAAACGTTTCATATAGCGATCCTGGAACGTGTGTGTTCAGATTGTCCATCACCAACGTTATTTTTTTCTGCTGTTTCGTAATGAGCCTCAATCTCCTCCAGAAAATAAGCCCAATCCTGCTTGGTTCTTCTTTCTGTGACATTCACCATGCGCTTTCCTGCCAAGGGTTCACAGGCGATAAAAACATTGCAAGTGCCGCAACGCCTGTATTCATAATCATGCATGGTCGGATGCCCGGGCGTTGCAGGAATCGGAGTTCTTGTCTCTGCAATCAGCTGCTTTGGGGACTCAT
>JAYEGG010000198.1:0-3148 GCA_034658995.1 Methanobacteriota archaeon
GCATACAGATGATTTTTTATATGAACACATACAATTAATCGAATGATAAGGAATTGGGTGCAGCATTTATGACATATAATCTTGGCATCTCCAAACTGGATGAGCTGATAGGGGACATTAAGGGTGGCACGAACATCATGATGATCGGTCCCCCTATGAGTGGTAAGGACGACATTACAAATATCATCGCATATCACGGGTTAATCAACAAAAACGCCGCTGTGATTGTCTCAACACGCGAACCCGGTAAGAATGTTCTCGACTGGTTCGAAAGCCGGGCCCTGGGAATTCCGCCGGAGCGTATCGGGATCGTGGACTGCGTTACCAGAACGCTGGGGTTTGGCGCGCCCGATACAGAGAGCATCAAGATGGCGTCAAGTCCTGTTGATCTCACAGGCATCGGTGTCAAGATCAGTCAGTTCTTTGAGCGGTTCTGGATGGAGATGCAGATAAAAGAGACGCGGTTGTGCATCAATTCACTCTCAACGATCCTCATGTACTCGAATCTCCAGACCGTGTTCAGATTCTTGCATGTATTCACAGGTCGCGTAAAAGCGGCGAATGCGCTTGGCGTGTACGTGATCGAGGACGGAATGCATGATGATAAGACGATCGTGACGCTCAAGCAGTTGTTCGATGGTATGATCGAGATTCGGGAGGACGATGGTGATTATCAGATACGTGCTATCGGGCTTTCGCCAAAACCGACACCATGGTTTGACTATGAGATCGACGGCGTAAACATCGTATTGAGAGGTTAGTGTTTATGATGGTAGAAACTGGCATACCGGCACTGGACGACCATCTGCATGGCGGGGTCCCGCAAGGGAAATCGCTGGTATACTATGCACACCCGGGAGTCGAGTGCAATGTGTTTGGGATGCAGACTGTGCATAAAGCCCTATCGGAGGGCGGGCGCGGGATCTATGTCACTTCAAGCACTGACCCGCGGATGATCAGAGATCTGTTCGAGGAGTTCGGGTGGGACGCCGCCGAGTACGAGGATCGGTTCGCCATCGTGGACGGGTTTTCAGGATTGATTGGCGCTGATTCGCCAGAACAATATGTTGTCCGGAATCCGGATGATGCAGGCAGCCTGACCCAGTCAATCAAGCAGGTGATGGAGGACGCGTGTGAACCCAGCGTCATCGTATTCGAATCGCTCTCAACGATCATGGACCTCTGCGGAGAATCGGCAACACTCGAGGCTATCGATGAGTGGAACAAGTATGCAATACTCTACGACCATGTAATAGTCTACAATTTCACGGCATGGCCCTATTCGGAGGATACACTGGCACAGGTCAAAGGAGATATTTGCAATTCAGTAGTTTTGATCGGTGGAATCGCGGAAAAGGTTATCTTCGGTCAGTATTTTGGGGTGAAAAAGACTGACTGGGATGAAGTTACCAAAAAATGCACATTATACAAAGTTTTGAAGCCGGGTGGCGTACGCGTGTACCTTCCAAAGATCCTGGTTACAGGACCGTTTGATGCCGGCAAAACCACGTTTGTACATGCGCTTTCGACCAAAGCGGTCTCGGTGGATCGGCTTGGCACAACCGTGGCGCTCGATTATGGACACGTGGACCACAGAGGGTTCACCGCCGATATATTCGGAACTCCGGGTCAGGAACGGTTTGATCCGATCGTGAAATTACTCAGCGGCGAGGCGATGGGGGTATTTCTGATTCTTGACTCAACGAATACCGGTGATTTTGTGCGTGCAAAACGCATGCTTGAGATCACTGAATCGATGGGGTTACCGGTCGTTATCGTTGCAAACAAGCAGGATGTGGAGGGCGCGCTTGCTCCGGAAGAGATCAGAAGAGAGCTTGGTATGACCGGTGATATGCCGATTATGCCAGTGGTTGCAACCTCCTGCGAGGGCGTCTTCGAAGCGTTTGATGTGCTGGTCGACAGGGTTATGGAGGTGGACTCGATATGACGACATCTGAGATGCTCGAAAAGGTGCTAAAGGATCTCGGAAGGGTTGGCGAGATCGAAGCGTGCGCGATAGCGACGAGAGATGGGCTGCTAATGCAGGCGAATATGGCATCAAAGGGCGACCCCGAGACTTTTGTTGCGATGTCTGCGACGATGCTTGGTGCGGCAGAGACCGCCTCATCCGAACTGGGGAAGGGTGTACCAAAAAGGGTGATCGTGGAATCTGACGATGGTAAGCTGATATGCATGGGTGCAGGTCCCAAGGCGCTTGTGGTGGCGATGACTGCACCTGAGGTGGGACTTGGTCTGGTTCTTGTTGAGCTTTCCAAGGTGGCAGAAAAAGTAGAGAAGTTACTATGAAACCTGTAATCAACATCGGTAAGAATGGCGTTACTGACAATATCATTGACGAGGTCAGAGACCAGATGAAAGGGAAAAGCGAGATCAAGATACGAATTTTAAAGAATGCACCAGGCTCTGCGGCAGAGATTGCCGGAGACGTGGCGTCAAGAACCGGTTTTGGGCTTGTTGACGTACGCGGACACACCGCTATACTGTCGAGATGATGCACTCATCACATCGTTTTCGCACGCAGTACTCCTTACCATACACAACGATCAGCGCGTGAAACTCCTGATACAGCGGGACGCTTTCTGGCAGCAGATCCTCAAAATATCTCTGCAACACGTCATACCCGCCATCGACGCCGATACAATTGCAGATTCTTGTTGTGTACGCATCGATCACGAACACTGGCTTGTGCGCGGCATAGAGTATGATGCTGTCCGCGGTTTCCGGTCCAACCCCCTTAAGCGACAGCAGCTCCTTCCGGAGTTCGCTGACTGGTTTTACAAGGATCCTGGATATCCCGTTCTTAGAGAAATACTGCGATAACAATTGCAATCGCTCCGCTTTCTGCCTGTAAAATCCCGTACACCTGATGCACTCCTCAATTACGCCCCGTTCTGCCCGCGCAAGAGAAGTAGGCGTCAACAATGATTGCTGTTTCAGATTGATGATCGCCCTCTCAACACTCTCCCACCGGGTCTGCTGGGTCAAAAGGGCGCCGACAATAACCTCAAACTCGGTTTCGGCAGGCCACCAGTGCTGAGGTCCGAATTTATCGAGCAACAGGTCGTACAGGTCAATGATTGAGTCAAGCATTCTACAACTTATGTATTGCACGGCACCGGATAAAATT
>JAYEGG010000199.1:0-3148 GCA_034658995.1 Methanobacteriota archaeon
CACGAGATTAACACAGAAATCTCGTGGAAACCTGTGTAATCTTGTGGTTAAAATCCAAAACCCATAGTTTTCCGACGAATGGCATAAATCCCGCATCATGGCTGGTTATTGATCTGTTTTAACGAGTTCCCGATCCAGTAGCGTGTTGATTATCTGCTCCACCGTGCTATGTCTCGCTTCTGCCTGTTTCTCTGCGAGGCGGTATATCTGAGCGTTAACTGGCACCATGAATGTGTGTTTCTCGATTTCAAACTCCATATCCTCTTCTTCCAGTTCATCCCCGTAGTCGGCAGTGGAGTGGGAGTCCCAGAACTCGCCTGCCTCTTCAGCACTACTGAAGCGCTCTGAAATACCGTTTTTTCTTTTATTTGCGTTCATATTGTCACTGTTTCGACCGTACAAACCGGTACCCCAGATACAGCAGCATCAGAAACGCGCCGCCAACGAAAATCAGAACCAGATTGCTCTGTTTGGCATTAGTCACCGTGACAGGTACTTTTTTGTCGAACAGATGAATGTCCTCATCCTCAACGCACCTGATCTCGATGTCGAGGAGATATGTCTTGAGTGCAGCATCGTCCTCGACCTCGAATTTGAGCACAGCCTCTCCGATCTCGCCGACATCGAGGTCACCCACATAATCAAACGCATTTCCGTTCGAGAAGTCGAATGGTTGCTCGCTTTTGAGCATTGCCCTCACACGGACGCTCTCCGCCTCCTCGCTTCCGGTATTCTTGATCTGCATCTTTAGAGTCACCATGTCGCCGACGGTGAGTGTTCCGGGCGCAATCTCTGAGGACACGATATTAAATAGTGGCGTCTCCTTCACCGGAATCCTGAGATCAAGCGTCTCCTCTTTGTATTCGTCCGAATCCTTGTCCATGTAGTCAAGCGTGATCGTTGCGATCTGCTCGCCGGGCTGCACGCTTTCATCAACGTCGATGTAGAAGACCGCCTGCGAACTCGCGTCTGCCGCAACGGTTCCAAGATTTGCGATGTCAGAGTAGCTGTCCGATGCATCGAATCCCGTCGGGAGTGTGAGCCGCGATTTCACGCATTCTGCGTCGCCGTCACCGATGTTCTGAATCTCAACCGTGATCTTTGCATCCTCGTCCCCGGGTTTGAGCCGCAACGGCACGCTATCTATGTCTGCGATCTCGAAATCAACTCGGTCAGATTCGACCTCAAGGCTGAGTTCTGCCTCGCTCCACACTGCATCGACGCTGTCCCGGTACTCGACTTTCAGGGTGTTTTTGCCGTCGATTGCGTTCTCGTCCACTCGCAATCTGAAATCGAATAATGCAAAGTCGTTCATCGAGAGCATGCCGATCTCTTCAAGCCCGGTCTCGCCGGGTTCAAGTGAGAACGGGTACTCGGGAACCACTCTTAGTTGAACATCCTCTGATGGGCTTCCAAGCCCCGGGTTCTCGATCTTGATCCAGACCGTCACGTATTCGCCCGCGTTTGCCGGGTACGGGTCATACTTCATCAGTTTCACTGATATCGCTTCTGCTGGTGCCGCAAAGGCTACTATGACTGTTAGGAGCGTTAATGCAGTCAGTATCGTTCTGTGTCTTTCCATTGTTGTATTCACCTCTTTTGTTACAGATATATATTTATAAATGAACGGTATTCGTTTTTCTTCCAAATTTTTTGATCCGTGATTCTTCGATCGCCTTCCACCCATAGTGTATGTAGGTCGCAAGATCAGCTGCGCACTGCACCATCTCCTCGCGGCTCAGGTCATGCATCGTCATCTCGATGAACGTGTTGACCACAAAAGAGTGAAGCGAGTGCCACAGGAACTCATCAACGCGCTCTCCTGCTTCCGAGTGTGACGATGCGCACTTGTCATGGGGAATCGTTTCGTCCAGTTTCCGGATGCAGTCTTCTCTAAAGTTTTCCAGGCTCGATCCCTGCGATTTAAAGAGGATCAGCTTTAGATCCTCGTGGTTTTGGTAGTGAACATCCGCAATCTCCCGATAGAAGTCCAGGTGCCATTCATAAGTATAGCCCATGCAGCCGTTTTCTGACCGTATTCGGTCGTAGTTGGTATGCGCATTGATCTGATCGACAGCAGGCTTAACGAGGGTGCAGAATAGGTCGTCCTTGTTCGGAAAGTACGTGTACAGGTTGCCTGTCGATACGCCCGCCCTCTCTGCTATCGAGCGCATCTTCGCTTTTGCGAACCCGTGCTCTCCAAACTCCGTGCGGGCGGCTTTCAGGATCCGTTCTTTGACCTCTTTCTTCAGCGTCTGCATGATCTGTTACCTATTAATGAACTATGTTTGGTATTATGTGGATCCACTACTTAAACGTTTGGATGTGTTTGGGTGATCGTATGTGTTTAGCCAAGGCGAAAAACCACGAGATTACACAAGATTTCACGAGATTAACACAGAAATCTTGTGGAAATCAGTGTAATCTTGTGGTTCCGTATGTATTTAGCTGCAATCTTATAGTTAGCTAAACACGTACGGTCGATCAAATTGTGGGCGGGTCAGCTCGAAACTCCGGTATTCCGGACATCCAAACCCCGGGAGCAGTTAGCACCAGACCCAAATCGACAACACCCTCAAAACCACGCCAACACCAGATAGGGTGGCAGCCCCGTCATAATTAAAAAACCGAACAAAGTTAGGATTTTGCGTTTTTCCTAATATTATTAGGGTTTGGTATTTATCAACCTAATCCCCCATACACATCTGACCTCTATTCAAATAGACGGAAATACTGGAAGGGTTAACAATGGCAAAAACAATTTTAATATACGGTTCGACCACCGGAAACACCGAAGAGCTCTCCGGACGCGTGGCAGCAGGTCTCGAGCAAGGAGGCGCAGACGTTACAGTGAAGGACGTAGCCGACACAGGCGTTGACGAACTCGCCTCTTATGATGCGATCGTATTCGGCTGCTCTACATGGGGCGATGGTGAGCTACAGGACGATTTCATCGATTTCCACGCAGACATGGACGGCGCAGCACTTGATGGCAAAAAGGCAGCGGTCTTCGGTCCAGGCGATAGCGACGACTATCCGGACACGTTCTGCGATGCGGTGGACATCCTCGAGGATGCACTAAAGAAATGCGGCGCTGACATCGTCACTGAAAACCTCAAGGTCGACGGAGACGTTGAACCTGCATTCG
>JAYEGG010000200.1:0-3139 GCA_034658995.1 Methanobacteriota archaeon
CACCACCCAAAATTTGCGGGGCGCGGGGAGTAGTCACCCGGGAAACACTATAATAGCGTGGCAACCAACATCGCCTTCAGGAAATTCCCTCGATGGATATTGGATGATATACTTAGAAAAACACGGAGCGAATGGCGATGGCAAATATAATCGAAAAACCGAAAACGATCACCCCGCGCCCGAATCTGCCGGACTATGACGATACTTACAGGACGTTTGAGTGGAAGAATGTGTATGACCGGGTTGTATGGGACAACCGCGGCAGGCTGAATGCGGCAGAGAGCGCAGTGGACCGACATGCCAGATCATCGCTGAAGCACAAGGTTGCGCTGTACTGGCAGGGGGCGGACAAAAATGAGAAATACACCTTTCTCGAACTCTCCAATCTCTCAAACAGGTTTGCAAACGTCTTAATGTCAGCCGGGGTCGAGAAGCGTGACCGCGTATTCGTATTCCTGCCGCGAATCCCGGAACTCTACGTAAGTTTTCTCGGCATCATAAAAACCGGAGCGATCGCTGGCACCATGTTCTCTGCATTCGGACCGGAAGGACTGTATGACCGCCTGCATGACAGCGGCGCACGGTACCTGATCACCAATTCGAGTCTCAAGGAACGAGTATATGAGATAAAAGATAATCTCCCGGATCTTGAGCGGATCATCGTGGTAGACGAAACCGATGTCGCTGAGGGCGAGATCAGTTACCCTGAGGCGATGAAGAAAGCATCTGATACGTTTGATGTTGCGATGATGTCACCAAATGATCCCGCATTCATGTTGTACACGTCCGGAACCACGGGAAAGCCGAAAGGCGTGGTTCACGGGCATCTTGCGATCGTGCAGCAGCATATGACCACCGAATGGGTGCTGGACCTCCACCACGACGACATCTACTGGTGCACAGCAGACCCTGGCTGGATCACCGGGATATCTTATGGCATACTCGGTCCGTTCTCGTGCGGCGCATCGGTCGTGGTCCACGACGGCAGGTTCGATCCTGATGTCTGGTACTCGGTGATCGAGCAGTACCGTGTGACGGTCTGGTACAGCGCGCCAACCGCATTCAGGATGCTTGCGCAAGCCCGCGACGCGCACAAGAACCACGATCTCAGCAGCCTCCGGCACATCTGCAGCGTCGGCGAGCCGCTTAACGCCGAGATCGTGCACTGGGGGATGCGAACATTCGGGCTGCCGATTCATGACAACTTCTGGCAGACCGAGACCGGAGGCATCCTGATCGCCAATTATCCATCGATGCCGATAAAACCCGGCTGGATGGGGAAGCCGACACCAGGAATCAAGGCTGCAATCATCGACGACAACGGAACAGAGGTCAGGCGCAGTGTCGAGGGAAATCTCGCGCTGAAACCAGATTTTCCGTCGCTCATGCTCGATATATGGAAGAACCCCTCAAAATACGCGGAGTATTTCAGGGGTGGCTGGTATCTCACGGGCGACAGGGCTGTGCAGCACGAGGACGGTTACTTCCTCTTCATCGGAAGGTCTGACGACGTGATCAACACCTCCGGCGAGCGCGTTGGACCGTTTGAGGTCGAATCAGTGCTGATCGAGCACCCGGCGATCGCGGAGGCTGGCGTAATCGGAAAACCGGACCCGTTGCGTGGCGAGATCATCAAGGCGTTCGTCGTACTCGGCGACGGTTATGAGCCGTCTGACGAGCTTGAGTCCGACGTGAGACGGTTTGTGAAGGCGAGGCTTGCGGGTCACGCGTATCCGCGGGAGTTTGAGATAGTGGATGCGCTTCCAAAGACCCGGAGCGGCAAGATCGTCAGGAGAATGCTTCGGGCAAAGGAACTCGGGCTACCGATCGGGGACGTCTCGACGCTAGAGTAGTGTAGAGTGAGATCCGGGGCAGGACGAATGCCCCCGACTATGTGGGAACAGAAAACGCACTCAGGTTCACGAAGATCAAGGAGAGTAGCTTTGCGTTTTGGAGCTGCCCGCGGTGCCGGGACTGGGCACGGGCGGCGCCGCGGGTTTGTTGGTCTGACGCGGGTTTCGGGGCATGGGCGTGGCGGCGGGCGCGACGACGTGGGTTGTGGATGATGGTGGCGGCGCGGACTATACGACGATACAGGCGGCGGTGGGTGCTGCAAGTGCGGGGGATACGATTGAGGTGCGGGGCGGGGTGTATGTGGAGAATGTGGATGTGGGGCAAATTTATATCTTGGTGGTATCTACATGATAACTATGCGATTGACCGGGATTATTAAAAAAGCTGGTAATTATTACGTGGCTTTGTGCATGGAACTTAATGTATCCAGTCAGGGAGAAAGCATCGAAGAAGCCAGGAGGATGCTTGAGGAGGCGTGCGAAGAATATGTTTCTTACATGGAAGAGAAAAGATTGATTGGTGAAATACGATCGGTTCCTCTGGAAGTTCTCCGGGAATTCCTTATAGAGGATGTGGAGTATGTGCGACCTTCATACGACTGGGTTTACTCTGAGAACATAACCTTTGAGGTTGAAGCCGGTGCCTAAAAGAATCCCACCAATGTCGAGCAAGAAGTTTGCAAGGCTTCTTGCTCATGGTGGTGCCATATTTGTCAGGCAGAAAAGTACCAGCCATGCGATATTTGAACGAGAAAAAGATGGAAATGTGTACAGAGCTCCAGTAGTGATGGGTAAGCGAGAACTTTCACCCAAGTATATGAAGATGGTATTGAGGCAGTTGGGCTTTGCTGATGAAGAGATCGATGCCATTCTTTAGAGACTGCAAAGTGTGTATCCAGGGCATATGGAAGGATGATCTCGATGCATTGCTCTTATTTACTGTGGCGCCATGAAGCCTAACTCCGGATACCAAAAACCGCAAAGAATTGAACCAGCACCTCCACAATCTTCGCGAACGCATACGCCGCAGGATCAGGCTTCACCCCCGGCACGAACGTGGACATCCACATAGTCCATGATCAGGACTGGAACGACGGCGACCCGATCCCTGCGGATGTCATAGGCACAGTCGAGACTGTATCAGTGAATGATGGTGACATAGCCCCAGTACTCGTCTGGCACGACCCGCTCACGCCAGGTGAGTACGATATCGTGATCGATGCGAACCGAAACGGCGTCTACAACGCAGCAACAGATGGGTTGGGCAGCGGATCGCCCGGCTTTAT
>JAYEGG010000201.1:0-3121 GCA_034658995.1 Methanobacteriota archaeon
ATCCGCGGTTCATTATATTTTCAACTGACAGGAAACTCTGCAAAACCGATATCGAGTGGCTGAATAGATGATCAATCTGATAGAGCTCCTGGGTTCGCTATCACGGAAGATACCAGAGAGCCAATTAAAAAGTCTCATCGTCTACGTGAAAACACACATCGCCAACCCCACCCGGAGGGCAGTTTTTACTCGATTTTTTGTGAAAAAATCGTTTTACACTCTCGCAGGTCCTGCATCTGCATATCCCTGTCGCTGCCCGGTTCCTGCCTCTTTTTCGAGTTGACCTGGTTTAAACAGGAGTTTGGTGGCATTCAGGGCGTGTTCTCGTGCGCGGGCTTCGGCAAGTGCTGCAAATTCGCGATCTGATGGTGCCTCGTCTTCGTGCACAAACACCTCTATCACATGTGTGTTTGTCATTAACTGGGCTGTGATGATGCCTTGTGATGCCTCGTGTGCGCATATCTTGTCTTTCGGATCGGCGCCCGGCATGCCAAACGCCATCACAATGTCGCATGAATGTTCTTCTATCAGTTTCTTGCATGCAACCGGCAGATCTTTGATCCCGGGAACGGTGTATCGCTTTATCCGGAGTGATGCGTTGCGTTTCAGTTCGGAAATTGCGTGTTTTGCCATGTCGGCGCGTGCAAAGGTCGTGTCTGCGATTCCTATGGTTGTCATGGTTGCTATGGTTGTTACGGTTCGATGTCTGATACCTGACGCCCGGGTTGTTTGATCGCCAGAAAACCCGGGGTCACGCCTGGTTGCGATCTATTCCCACCCGCCCGTCACGCACCGCGACATCAAAACCGTAATCTGTAAGCATACGGGAAGCCTTGCCATCGCCATGCATCAGCAGTTCCACGAGATCATCTGGCTCATCGATGTCGGTGCTGACCGCAAACGAATCATAGATCTCGACTGATGCGCCGGTCTCGCGTGCGATCCGCAGGTGGTCGAGAAAACTTGCCCCATAGTAATCGACATGGAACCCGGATGGGTCCTTGATGTACAGGATGTTGGTGCCGCCACCCTTGCCAGGCGCGATCACCACGTCAGCATCAAGCCCCGCGATCTCGCTGATGTGCTTGCTGCTGATCAGCGGCAGATCAGCCATCACGATCATGACCGAATCATTGTCCTGCTCGGCTCGTGAGTCGAGATACTCGTTTAACGCCTCATTCAGCCCGTAATCGCTCAGCAGAATGCAGGAACTGAAATCAACATCATTGTTGCTGAGCATTGACGACGTAAGGAGGTCAACCTCAAAACCATCCAGCGCGCCCATCACATCGCGTAGCATGTTCATCGCAAGTGTGTCACGCTCATCCGGCGTCAGTATGCTTGCCAGACGGGATTTGGCGTTTTTCCTCTTGAATGGGACTACGATCTTCATGATCTCAGACATCCTGCGGGCCGTGAAAGGAATTGGTGATAGCAGAGATCATTATAGTGATTACCGCGGTCTTTCACCCGTGTCTGTGCTCTCTGCATGCGTTCTCATCGGTCGCTTCCATGAGCGTTCCCTGCTTCCATGCCTCAACCGCATCGCGCACAGTGCCACCTGCGCCAACAAAGACATCAATGCCGAATTGCTCAAACATCGTGACTGCTTTGGGTCCAAGTCCGCCGCAGAGCATGATGTGCGTGCCGGTCTTTGATATTAGCTCCGGTGGGAGTCCCGTGCCACCCATATGCTCGCTGGTATTCGCAATCACCTCTACCTCACCGGTGTCTGTGTCTACAACGGTGTACGTCGGCACCCTGCCGAAATGCTGCCCGACGAGATCGTCAATCCCGCCGTCTCCTTCTGTTGGAATACATACTTTCATTCTTATTCACCTACCTGTTATCTCCAGTCGCATGTGTCTCACGTATCTTGCGCATCTCACGCAATTCTGTTTGTCGAATCTTCATTGCGATCAATCCATATTAATATCTACGCAGTTACCCTCGCATAGATGCCTGCATGGGTGACATGCCCAGTCACTGATGAACCACATGTTTCGCGCCACCAGCCATGTAAGGGATTTATAGATACGCGGCATAGAGAGTCATGTTAAAATGAGCGGCACAGATTATATACAGCACAAAATCATGGTTATGAGCGGCAAGGGCGGCGTTGGCAAGACCACCGTGGCAGTCAACCTCGCGCTCGCGCTCGCCGAGAACGGGCAGAATGTCGGATTGCTGGATGCCGACATCACCGGACCGAACATACCAAAGATGCTGAAGCTGGAGGATGAACCACTATCAGGAGACGGAGAGCAGTTGGTGCCCGTGTACCTGCCCATAGGCTGTGACCACGGGATTTCAGTCATGTCGATGGCTTTTATGATCGAGCAGGACGCCGCCATACCTTGGTACAGCCCGACCCGTCTTGGCATGCTCCGCCATTTTGTTGATGAGGTGCAGTGGGGACCGCTTGACTACCTGATGATCGATCTGCCGCCAGGCACAGGCGATGAACCGCTGAGCATCGCCACGATGATGGACGTAGATGGCGCAATCATCGTCACCACGCCACAGGATGTCGCGATTCTGGATGCAAGAAAAGCGATAAACATGGCAAAAGAGGCGGGAATCCCGATTATCGGGATTATCGAGAACATGAGCGGGTTTGCGTGCCCTCACTGCGGAAGTCCTATCAAGCTCTTCGGAGAAGGTGGCGGGAAACGTGTCGCAGGTGAAATGAACGTGCCGTTTCTCGGAAGCATACCAATCGACCCGATGATCGTCAGATCCGGCGACAACGGCATTCCCTTTGTGGTAACGCCCAACTCCAGCACCGTCCGATCTTTTGAGGAGATCATGGGGCGAGTGTATGATGCGGTGAATGCGTGATAGGTAGTGTAGCTGCTCACACCGGCAATCCGTGATCGCGGGTCTAACAAATCATCGCCGAGTTTTGCCGTGACCATTTTTCGTTTTACGCCTTCTTTCGTGTTCACATCTATCTTGATTTTTGCAGCAACACTATTTTTCCCAGGATTATATACTTTCTTAAGAGACACAAAAGCATCATTGAAGTCGTTTTCCGTTACAATTGAATCTACCTCGATCTGCTTAACAAGCCCAAGATCATAAGCCTTTACCGGATCAAGGCTGTAAACCATATTGTAAC
>JAYEGG010000202.1:0-3102 GCA_034658995.1 Methanobacteriota archaeon
CTTGATTGGATCCTGGATGAATATGGGGTTTCTGGTGAAGTGTCGCTTGTGGTAGGGTGCTAAAAGCGCGTTTTGCTTGCGTTGTTGCGTCTTTATTTTTTGGTGTGGGTCGCAGGGATTGGGGGGGTGGGGTGGTGCGGCGGCATAGCCCTGGAATCGCATATTGCAGGCGGTTGATCTATTCCGCGAATCCAGACCATCAACCGATACTTTTATATATTGTATACCGCCAACCTATATCTGGTGAACGTATATGGCAAAACTTAACCCATTTGAAATGTCCCAGAAACAACTGGATATATGCGCAGATATCCTCAATTTAGACTCTGGCACACACGCGATTCTCAGAACCCCGATGCGTGAACTGCACGTGTCACTACCTATCCGCATGGATGATGGCACAATCAAGGTATTCCAGGGATTCCGCGTACAGTATAACGATGTGAAAGGTCCGACAAAGGGCGGAATCCGGTTCCACCCGGATGAAACGATCGATACCGTCCGTGCACTCGCTGCGTGGATGACCTGGAAATGTGCTCTCGTTGATATACCACTTGGTGGGGGAAAGGGCGGCATCGTCTGCAACCCAAAGGAACTGTCGCAGGGTGAGCTGGAACGCCTGAGCCGGACGTACATTGACAAGGTCTTCCAGTTCATAGGGCCAGATCAGGACATCCCGGCTCCTGATGTGTACACCACGCCCCAGATCATGTCCTGGATGATGGATGAGTACTCGAAGATTGCAGGAAAGAACCAGTTCGGCGTCATCACTGGTAAACCGATGTGTATCGGCGGCTCTATTGGGCGTACCGACGCAACAGCCCGCGGCGGCTGGTACTGTGTGCGTGAAGCTGCAAAGGAATTCGGTATCGACCTGAAAGGCGCTACTGTTGCGATACAGGGCTATGGGAATGCAGGATACCATGCAGCACTGCTCGGACAGACCCTCTTTGGCTCTAAGATCGTGGCGGTCAGCGATAGCAAGGGCGGCATATACAACCCTGCAGGTCTTGATGCGCAGGCGGTCTACACGCACAAGGCACAGACAGGTTCGGTCATAGGCTTCCCGGGTTCGGAGCCCCTAACAAATGAGGACCTCCTTATACTTGATGTGGACATCCTCGTCCCTGCTGCTCTTGAGCATGTGATTACCGTTGAGAACGCTGCAAAGATCAGGGCAAAGATCATCGCCGAAGCGGCTAACGGTCCGACCACTCCTGAGGCGGATGATATCCTGTATGAAAAAGGTGTTCATGTGATACCGGATTTCCTGTGCAATGCCGGCGGGGTGACGGTTTCATACTTCGAGATGGTGCAGAACTTCAACCGGTACTGCTGGACCGAAGAGGAGGTTCACGAACGTATGGATGAGAAGATGACTACTGCGTATCACGCTACACTTAGGGGTTCTAAGAAGTACGGCGTAAACATGCGGCGTTCTGCTTACGTGGTTGCTATCGAGCGTGTCGTTGAGGCGATGCAGACTCGCGGGTGGGTATAATACCCCACCTCCAAGTTTACTTCGGGATTTAACAAGTTGCCGTTGTTTTTCGTTTCCGCGGCATCCATGCACACGCCCAACCGTATAACCTAAAATATCATGACAGTATCTGACGACCCCCAGATCCAGCGGAAACTGATCGCGATCCTGCGCGTGATTAACGAACGCGGGGGTGCTGTTGGTGCTCGGGTTATATCCAACCGCCTCATGGAGCAGGGTTACGTCCTTGGAGAACGCGGCGTGCGATACCACCTGCGCATCCTTGACGAGCGGTGCTTAACCGAAGGGCACGGATATGCCGGCAGGACGATTACCGAGCTCGGCAGAAAGGAGATCGAAGAAGCATTAGTCCACGATCGTATTGGGTTTATGCATGCCCGAATTGAGGAGATGATCTACCAGACCGATTTCGACCTGATCTCGAAGGGCGGGACGGTGATCGCCAACATAACGCTTATCAAAAAGAGTGATTTTGATGATGCACTTCAGATTCTGCGGTATTTAGCAGAGCACGACATGGACTGCCGTATTAAAGTCATCGAAGAAGGCACATCCGATTCTGTAACCCCAATTCCAGAGGACTGCGTCGGGATTGCAACGATTTGCAGCATTACTTGTGATGGAATCCTTCTGAAACATGGAATCCCGGTAAACCTAGAGTACGGCGGAATGTTGCGGTTCGCTAAGAGTCAAGCATTGCGCTACACCGATCTGATCGCATACACAGGCACAACAATCGACCCGATGAAGATATTCCTGTCACGGAAGACCACCTCGGTTCTGGACATAGTCGAGACCGGGGATGGACTTCTACTTGCAAATGTACGAGCAGTCCCGGACTTAGCCAGAGACAAAGCGTCACTGATCCTGGATCAAGTGGTAGAGGCAGGTATCATCGATTACGCCACGATCGGGGATCCCCACAGTCCGGTTCTCGGTGTGCCTGTTGATGCAGGCATGACTGGAATCTCCGTACCAGCCGGACTGAACGTAATTTCCGCCATCCAGGAGGTGGGAATTAAAGTCGCTGTCGAACCGGTTGCTGCGGTGATGGACTATTCGGAGTTTAAGACGGTGTAAATATCGGGGGTACGGGGCAGAGGTGCCCCTTGCCCACAGCCACACGGGCTAATCACGGCATGTGCCGAGAAAGACCATCCAGTAGACCTCTCATACTTCAACATCATGGGAACCGCAGTCGGAGCACACCGAGTTGAGGCGTCAAGCGACGTTGCGGTCTTCTCAAATGTGGACCTTGAGGTTGCGATTCGGAAGCAAGAAGGATAGCAAGCCCGAAGCTGAGACTTTTTAATTTCTTCCGGGTAATTGGATCATGGCAAAAAAAGATTAACCGCAGATGGGTTGTTGTTTCTATCTCCCGTCCCTCTGCGCTCTCTACGGTTTTTCGAATCATCCCAGAAAATAATAAAAAGTGTCCAAACACAGGTTCGGTGCGGACTTCGATTCCATTCCCGCAGGTGTGATCGGGCTCTACACATACAGGCTCTTTGGTAATTCGCGTTGCATAGATCTCACTAATAAATAAAGTAAATAAGAAATATTTAAATTATAGTGACTTTTTACTACTTTCCGATTATCAT
>JAYEGG010000203.1:0-3089 GCA_034658995.1 Methanobacteriota archaeon
CACCCCGGAGTTATACTGAATTTCGGGCTGGATCAGCCGGTGATTGCGTTTGAGATGTGGGGGTTGTGACCAGATCCACCACACCCTTACCAACGATTTTTCAAGCGAACCAGAACCAGAGAAGTGCTCCTGCACAACTTCCGGATATGCCACATCGCACGATCTAATAGCTCACAAACCGCTTGCCATCGCTTCTTAGACGCGGTTGTTCAAGAATTACTGTCTTGTCAGGGTCTTTAAACATGCGCCCGATCTCATAGCAGCCCGTGTCATGCTTTTCTGCAATTCGCATCGCATGATCAACCTCAGCCTCCGGGAGAACAATGCAAAATCCGATTCCCATGTTGTAAACCTGGTACATCTCTTCTTCGCTCACGGGTCCGTATTTTTGGATCAGCCTGAAGACCTGCGGCACGTCTGGCAAGCCATCAATCTTAAATCCGTGGTTTACGCTGACTCGCCGGAGGTTCAGAAACCCGTCGCCGGTTATGTGGGCAAGCGACCTGAGATCCAAGCCCTGATCAAGCATCTCCCGGACCTCCCTGACATAGATCTTTGTTGGTTCGAGTAACACTTCGCCAAGCGATTTATCGAGTCCGTCGATCTGTTTATCCACATCGAACCCGGTGTTATCCAGCAACGCTCTCCTTGCAAGCGTCATCCCGTTGCTGTGGATCCCTGAGCTTGCCAGACCGAGTATTACGTCACCTTCCTCGATTTTATCCCCGGTTATGATTTTATCGCTTGAAACCGTGCCGACACCCATCCCAACCAGATCAAAACCCCGGTTCTCTCGTTTTCCTTTGATCATCTCTGGCATGATTGCGATTTCCCCGCCAGAAAGTGTCACATCCGCGCGCCTGCACCCTTCAACCAGACCTTTCACGATCTCCTCGAGAATGTCAGGATCCGGGTCCTGAATTGCGATGTAGTCAACCATCGACACCGGTTCTGCGCCAACACACAGAATGTCATTGACGTTCATGGCGACGCAATCGATGCCGACTGTGTCGTATTTTTCCATGAGCTGCGCGATAAAGACCTTCGTTCCGACGCCATCGGTTTTGACCGCCAGCGATCTGCCACCCCCAATGTCAATAACTCCTGAAAAATGCCCTATCGGGAGCGTGGGCTTACCTACGGTGTCTCTGAACTCAAAGGTCGTTTTGACAAGTTTTATGATCCGTTTTAGTGCAATATCTACCTTTGCGGTGTCTGCACCAGCTTTCTGATATGTAAGATGCCCGTCTGCGGCATCGCCCGCAATTTCAGTCTTCTCCATGTGTTTTGTCTCCCTTGATGGATTGTTGGTTGCTGGTGCGGCTTGAAAGACTAAAAATGTACCTAAGTGGCGTGTTGGCAGAATAGATCAAACCGACAATCGATCACTTCAGAGTTGTCAGACGCACCTGATTTGTATATTATTGAGTCTTACGTGCCAGTTGTTAAAAATAATGCACCAAATCGACAAACACCACATATTTGTCTTTAGCCACCGGATTATCTAAAATTCAATGGTGGATTTAACCTCTATTCTCACATCATCGCCAGGATGCAGGCTTGAAGCTTATGAAACATGACATTTCGGGGGGGATATCCGGAGATCATGGGCGATGTTGCACCGCACTGGTGCAGGTGGGGTTGCGCGTGAATAGCGTTCCAAAGCAGTCCCAACCGACAGGTATATAAGGAATTAGTAATATGTCATAGTTACCACGACCACAAAAAAAAGTCCGTTCGCGTGGGCGCGCAGTACTCCCCTCACCGGGGGGCTGTGCATTACAGTAATTTTGCAGCAATTCAGAGGAGTGAGAGGATCGAGATACGGTAGAACCTTTCAGTATGCCTTAATCTTGAATGGGGGGCACAACTACCAAATCAGGTCTGAAAAGTTTGGATTTCCGGTATTTACCGTGGGTATGCTGGTGATTGCAGGTGTCGTCCGGCTACTGGTGGTGAACGGTATGCTCTGGTTTCAGTATACTGTGGATCCGACTCATTGTGATCATAACGGGTGTTCTCGTAATCGGAGCAATAATATGTAGGAGAGATAAGAACCGACCCGGTTTTTGTCCGTTCAGTGGGATCTGCCCCTTTAACGAGTTCGGTTCGTTCGGACACAGGGGGTGGGGCTACGTGCACTTTAGCTCATCTTCAGTTCGTGCAGCTCATATTCCAGACCCTCGGAGTCCAGCCGTCTGAGCAGCGAAGGCAGTTCATCGTCCACTGAAACCACGAAAGGCGACATGCCGTGCCACGCAGCTTCAATCACAGCCTCCTTTGCACCGAACATGACATCTGCATCGATTCCAATATTTTTAAGAGATATTAATGCCTCCACACCCACCGCAACGATCAACTTATTGCCTTCTGTGAGTTTTTTAAGCCGCGGGTAATTGACAGCCGCAGAACCCCCGCGATTAATCTTTGGCACCTTCCCAATCGTGATTTTCACAGTCGGAAGCTCGATGATCCCCTTCATATTGGTGACGCCCACATCTTTGCCCCCGGGCACATCAGCGAGGATCTCGCCTGTCGCGCTCGCTTCGTGTGTTGTTGATGCATATAGCAATCCGTCACGCATGTACAGAAAAACGCTGGCGCCTGCCTGTAACGGTTCATCGGCGATTGCGGTCCAGACGGTGACCTGGCTGACAACCTCGTCAAGTATGAACCCAGTATATCGTTTAAGTGCAAGCGCGTTCTCGGTTATCCATTCGATCCCTTTTGCAGTCACCTTGTACCTGACACGCCCGTCGCTGTACACGAAACCTTGATTCGCCAGCTCTTTGAGGTACTCGGAGACTGCCTGCGGCGTGACTTCCAGCGCGTGAGCAATCTCACTCTGGCGCACATTTGGCTGATGCGCCGCAATCTCCACAAGAATCTGGAACTTTGTTGTATCGCGTTTGCTTTGAATGATGAGTGCCATACCAGTAAGTCATATAGCCCATATTTAATATGAACTTTTTGGTCGATTGTTTTGAGTGTTATTTCGTCGAAATATACCGCGATCATGTTCCCCCAATGTACGTGTTTAGCTAACTATAAGATTGCAGCTAAACACATACAGAACCACGAGATTACAC
>JAYEGG010000204.1:0-3080 GCA_034658995.1 Methanobacteriota archaeon
ATCATCAGCACTCGCAAGCACGATCTTTACATTCGAGTTAATCTCCAGTAGCTCCTTTGTAGCCTCGATTCCGTCCTTGTTTGGCATCCGGTGATCTATGATCACGATTTCGGGCGGCGTATCCATTGATATGAACATTTTAACCGCCTCGTTACCATCATAAGCGTCTGCAACGATATCGTGCCCATTCATCTCAAGAAACGCGCTGTACAGTTCGTGGAGTGCGGGCTCATCATCCACTATGAATATCGTTGCCATCACTTTCCCCCTTCGGAAGATTTATAACGATTTTACTCCCGCGCGTCCAGTCGCCCCTGACCCTATCCTCCACCCGGACAGTTCCCCCGTAACTCTCAACAACGTTTTTCACGATGGTAAGACCGAGTCCTGACCCCTGGCTGCTCTCGCCAGCCTGTTCCAGGCGGTTGAATACCACCTCTTTGTACTCGTCGCTTATGCCGTGTCCGTGGTCTGCAACCTCGATCTGCCAACACGCCCCGTCCGCCGATGCTGATGAATCGATATTGACATCGATCTCAACGATCTCGTGTTCGTCGAACTTGACCGCGTTGTTCAGGAGATTTGCAAAGACATCGAATAGCAGGTCGTTGCCCCGGATGAAATACCGTCCCTCGGTTATGTTTGAATTGATCCTGACTTCCTCCGGAACTGATTTTGCGTCGTCGCTGGCGCTTGTGAACGCGGGGTAAATATCGATCGTATTTAGCTCGATCTCGCCTGACCTGACCTTTGAGAGTTTTTTCACGTTGGCTATGAGGTTTGCGCTCTTTTTGGCATGTTTGAGCGCTGTCATGATCTGTTTCCTGAATTGATCCGGGAAGTCAGGCATCTGCAGCATGAGATCAAGATAGCCGATCGTGACCTGATTCATGTTGTTGATATCGTGCCCCATAATGTCCGTATAAAATTCTGCACGGTGGTATTCCTCTTCGATGCGCTTCTCTGCCAGTTTACGTCTTGTGATGTCCCTGAACATCGTTAATTTTGATACAGTGCCATCGATATTCTTAAGGGGCGTCTCAATGAGGTCAAACGTCCTATCTCTCCGGTGAGTGTGCCATTCCCACCGCACGGTCTCTCCTCGCAGTACCCTCGGATTCTTACAGTGCGGACAAGGGTCTTCCCGGTTATGAAACACTTTATAGCAGGTGCTGCCTGCCCGGTCTCCGAATATGTTGACCAGCGCTTTATTCATAAACTCTATTTTATAGTCGTCTGACACCACATACACCCCATCAGCCATCGCGTCAAACATCAAAGTTAGATTATCCCGCTCTTTCCTTATTTTTGCCTCAAATTCCACTGTTTCTGTTATATCTCGGCTCACCCGGACCGTGCCGATCGGCACACCATCCCGGTCCTTCAACATCGCCACAGACATGCTGATATGAACCGGTGTCCCGCCCTTCCTGGTTGCAATCGTCCGGTGATGCTTGATCTGTCCATCCCTGCTCACCATCCTCGTTATCCGGTCGGCTTCTGCAGGGTCTGCAAAGAACCTTCTGTTGTGCGTTCCGAGCACCTCATCTGCCGTGTAACCCATGTAGCCCTCCGCCCCCGCATTCCAGTCACGCACGATCCCGTCCATGTCCACAACCACGACCGCATCAGCAGAACTCTCGATAACATTCGCCAGATACTCCTTTGTCTCTCTTAGCTGACGCTCTGACCTCTTCAACGCTTCTTCTGCGATTCTACGATTGGTTTCATCGTGATATACCGAAGCGATCTCTCCCGATGGCAACTTGTAAACAAAATTCTCTCTCCATCCGGCAATCCGGTTATCCTGATACATGCTGATCGGATGGTGTTCAGGCACGCCGGTCGCCCACACCCGCCGGAACACCTCAAGAAGCCCGAACTCCTCGACACCCGGGAACACCTCAAGAACGCTCCGGCGGGTCACCTCTTCACGTTTGATATTATCGATCGTTTCGCCCCCTTTGTTGATATCTGCGAAGACGAAATCCTTGCCGCCATCCACAACATCATATATGGCAATCCCGTCAACCGTGTTCTCAAAGACCGCTCTATACAGGGCTTCGCTCTCCTGCAATGCCGCATCTGACTGTTTACGCATCTCTTCCAGTTCCATATTGTCAAGAGCGATTGCTACGCTGCTTGCCACCTCTTTCAGCAGTTCCTTCTCGCCCTTCCTGACTCTGACCCCCGGCAAAAATATTATGGCGAACAACCCGAATCGCTTGCCTGCATGTTCGATGCGGGCGACCGCAACATCGCAGCCGGCACATGTGCCCTCAAAGGGACACCCCCTACAACCCCTGGGTTTGTTCATGGTTTTAATCAGGCATTCCTGATTATCCTGGTATTCCGGGTCTTCTTCTCTGGCAAGCACGTCCCTCACGCATTCCGGGGGGTTACTGCCAGACATACTGTCACAGAAACGGGAGATGTTATCAGCATCATCGGCGCAGGAGTTTGCAACCGATATGAATGAATCACCGCCAAAACACGCAATACATGACGCACAGTACCTCTGCTCCTCGATCACGGCATCACAGACCTTGTTGAGCAAACTACTTCGATCCTTTGTGGTCACGACCAGATGGTTGACATTCTTGATGGTTTTGAAGATGCCGCTCAAGTGAGCCTGATGCTCTGCATGTACAACCCTATCCACCAGAACAATGATCGTTAGAGAGACGAGTATGAGCATTGGGGCTCTGATATAGTCATAGATGGTTGTTACATCGGATCTCAGGAAAAAATGGCTTAAAACCAGAAGTGCTGCAAGAAATATAGCCACAAAGAGACCTTTCGCCCGCCACCACATGGCTGCAAGGATTATTGGGATATAAAAGAGATGGCTGAAGACCGCACCGATCCCGAGCACCACATGGAAATAATATGTGGTCATGCAGCAACAGGCAAGCAGAAGCGCCATTGCAACAATCTTGCACCATTCCATACCCCCATCAGATACTCCCCCAACACTTTTCACGATGACGCGCCTCCTGACAGTTCAGGCTTTCATATCTGGTGGGCGTGTTATATAATCATGCCGGTTATGTGCCCAAATAAATACTCTTTTTCGTTTT
>JAYEGG010000205.1:0-3068 GCA_034658995.1 Methanobacteriota archaeon
TATCCCCGGATTCTATTTATATGCACAGTCCTGAATCCCTCATCCTTCCGGGTCATTGAATAACTCCATGGCCCCTGCAATCTTGTCTGGCAGTCCGATTACAACAAGCAGATCGCCGGCACAGAGGTGCATGTCTCCGTCCGGATTGGAGAGCATCTGCGAGTTTCGGCGTACCGCAAGCAAGGTGATGCCGTATTTTCTTCGAAGCCCGATCTGGTCCAGCGTCTTTCCAACTGCGGGGGCGTGCTTGAAAACCCGTAGTGTGACGATCTCGACGTCGGGAAGGTGGCGTTTCAAGCCCGGAAAAGATGCTGGCTCTTTTGAAAGGCTTCGGAACATCTCGTAACCATCTGACCGAACAACAGCGATGAAGCTCTCGATCTCGTCTCTGGGTATGAGGTATTTCACCAGAACCCTGGTGAATATCTCCACAGAGGTCTCAAACTCCTCTGGAATGACGTCGTCAGCCCCTAATTCGTACAGGGGCTTCATTTCCTGGAGATAGTGTGTTCTTACGATGATATGGACCATTGGGTTGAGTCTCCGGGATATTGCGGTGATTCTGCGGGTTGCGGCGGGGTCGGAGATGGCTATCACCACAATTCTTGCATCTTTGACGTCTGCATGTTGGAATACTGCCTCATGGGTTGCATCACCATAATAAATCGGCTCGCCCTTTGCCCGTTCAGCCACCACCATTTCAGGGTCCATTTCAAGGATCATGTAGGGGATGCCTGATATTCTGGCAGCTCGTGCCACGTTTCTGCCGTTCACCCCAAAGCCAATGATGATTATGTGGTCCTGTTCGTGAACATGGGCTATCTTATGCACGGGATGCCAGCCTGATTTTAATATCTCCGGCAGTGGCAACCGCAGTGCGCCGTCTGCTATGCGGGGCGCCAGCGCTATGATAAACGGGGTCACAGCCATGGTCAGGACGGAGACTGTCAGGAAAAACTGGTAGGGATACTCGGCAAGCAAACCATGTTCAACGCCGGTTCTTGAGAGGATAAAAGAAAATTCACCGACCTGACAGAGTGCAAGCCCGACCAGGATCGCAGTGCGGAGTGGAAATCCAAGTAAAAAAGCTACAAAGCAAGCGATGATTGCTTTTAATGCCAGGAAGCAGAGGGCAATCAGTAAAATGAGTCCGGGCTGCTGAAAAAGAAAATCGAGATCTAAGAGCATCCCGATAGATACGAAAAAGAAGCTCATAAAGACATCGCGGAAGGGCAAGACATTGCCGAGCGCATGATGGCTGTATTCTGATTGGGAGATGACCAAGCCTGCCAGAAATGCGCCCAGTGCGAGGGAGAGTCCCAGACTGGATGTCAGCCACACAACTGCTAGGCAGATCATAAAAACGCTCAGCAGGAACATTTCCCGGCTCCGCGTCCTTGTGACCTGGTACAACGCCTGCGGCACGATCCATTTAGCACCAACTGCCACCAGCAGGATGATTCCGGTTCCTTTCGCCATAAGGATGAGGAGGGACTCGCCCAGATTACCGGTTGCTCCAGCCAGTATGGGTGTAAACAGCATCATCGGAACGATGATAACATCCTGGAAGAGCAGGATGGCGAGAGTCGCCTGCCCGTGGGGGCTGTCAATTTCAGCCCGTTCCTGGATGAGTTTGAGCACGATTGCCGTGCTGCTGAGCGCTATAAGAAAGCCCATGAAGACCGATTCACCCAATGCAAGACCGGTCTGCATGGCTATGAAAAAAACAACCACGATAGTTATCAGCACCTGAAGCGAGCCGCCAAGCAGGATCGATCTCTTGATCTCTGACATGCGTTTTAGTGAGAACTCAAGTCCAATCGCAAAGAGCAGAAGTACAACCCCGATCTCAGCTAAAATTTCGACTTGCTGGACACCTTTTATGAGCCCCAGTCCGTGTGGTCCCGCCAGTATCCCGGTTAAGAGAAATCCCACGATCGCTGGCACCCGGATCAGATGGAATATGAAGAGTACAGCAATAGACAGTCCGAATATGATGACGATGTCATTTAATAACGGTATTTCCATATACTAACATGCTCCTGATTCTATATTGAATATACCCCGACAACAAGAAGATTAAAACTGGCTGGTAGATGGGGTGCCTAACTTCTGCATAGATCAAATTACTTTCAACATATCCGTGCCTCGATCACCAACCGCACTCGTTATGGAAAGTCCTCCCGCTATGCAGGACAACATGTGAACCGAGAAAGAGCGAAAGTTCCGGGGTGAAATCGCACCCAACATGATCAGCACCGCAATGGAACTCGGGCTCTTCGATACACTCCTTAAAGAGCCGATGGACGCTCGCACCGGAGTCTTATTCTTGTGGCGAGGAAACCGGGGTAGAAATGAATAAGAAAGTTGAGATAGCCGGAGAGAGGATTGATATGGCGCGGATACCAAAATTGGAAAGGAGAGACAATTTCCGGTGAAAGGAGTCGGAAACGCAGAATTCTCACATAAGGAGTTCAACAGCAATGGACGTAAAATTTGTATTCTCGAGCAGATTGGAATGGGATGAGGGGTATCAGGCAACCATATCGTTTGGCGAGCGCGCAAGTTTCGAGTTTGCCACGCCCCCCGAATTCCACGGTCCCGAAGGCTTCATCAGTCCCGAAGAACTGTTCGTCGCCTCTGCGAATGCATGTGCACTCACAACATTCATCGCAAGAACGAAGAAGGCAGGGATCAACATCCTCGCTTATGAGTCCAGCGCGGAGGGTGTGCTGGAAAAGGCTGATGGGCAGTTGGTCTTCACGACAATCGTTGTGAAACCGCGGATAAAGACGGATGGCGACAAAGAAACCGTGAAGGAGATTGTGGAACAGGTCGAAAAAGGAGCTCTCGTGCTGAATTCGATGAAAACCGTGGTCACGATAGACGCGATCATCGAATGAGAAACTTTGGTTCTTCCTGTAATCTGTGTTCGATATATGGAAATCCCCAAAAATTAATATACCAACTATAGTTTATTTCAGTAGGTAGTATATAAAGATCTGGTTAAAATCACGAACGCCACGGATTTGACCATCGCAAACCTCTCGAGATTGATGCGATGGCAC
>JAYEGG010000206.1:0-3068 GCA_034658995.1 Methanobacteriota archaeon
CTGAGTTTCTTAAGTTTGTGCTTTCTCATCTTTGCGCGTTTCTTTTTCTTTTGTGTTCCCATGTTTTATCAACATCCTCGGTCTTAAGCATCAATCGATTAATTGGTGAAGTATACTCAAGTGTCTTCATCCTTAAAGGTGCTTACTGTAGCGGTAGTTTGTGGGCGCATCCTTACTCAAGTATTGTGCGTATACCCCTTGTGACTTCCCCCCGCTACAAGTAACGGGGTTTTCTGCCGCGTATCTATAAAACCACGAGATTACACAAGATTTCACGAGATTAACACAGAAATCTTGTGGAAATCTGTGTAATCTCGTGGTTCCTACCCCTGAGTATTAAGCAGGTTTGAAATCAAGGTTTCAGCTTAGAGATGCTGCAAATAGACTGGAATCATGAAGACACCGGGGATAAACGAACCATTTTCAGCGCGTCAGATGCTGATATGCGCCATCGATCAGGTCGGCAACATCGATGCCAATTTTTCTTGCGATCAGCAGCGCGACGGCGTCCGGCTCAACGATGCGCAGACGATCTTGTTCTTCATTGATCATGCGTATGATCTCTTGCTTGCTCTTGACCCGAGAGAGCCGTTCAACCACCTGATCAAAGATTGTCAGGGTTTTCTCTCCGAGTATGCTCTGGTCGGGTCGAAAATCGATCGGAACTTCTACGGAGCCCGGATCAAAGAGCGGTTCTACCAGGTCCTCGGTGATCTTTACGAGTTCGTTCTTCTCCGCACTCTTCAGTACCGATTCTGCCTGATCCGGTGAAAACCATTTCAGGTCGAGCGAGAGTGCAAACACAAACTCGCTGATCGGTATCACGCCCCCTTTCCTTCTGAACACGTAGGTAACGACCTGTTTAAGCGTCATATCGCGCCCCGTCGCAGTTCCTCAACGATCGTGTCTGCCACGCGTCCGCACTCAGTCCTCCCGTGACCTGCATCGAGATGAGCCTTGAGCGTGATCAGGTCGCCGTCCAGATGCACCCGCGCCAGGTAGTCGTCACCTGCAAACGCAATCCGGTTGTATTTCCCGTCAAGATAGCTGTATTTCAACGCTATCTTGAAATCAATCATGCCATCGCTCTCGATTCCATCCAGAATCTCTTCCACCGTGTCCAGGGTCAAACGCACGAAATCAAGGTTGTTCTCGGCGATGTAGACCTCGATGTCGCGCTTTGCCTGGATGATGTGCCCCCTCTGGTCGGGCGATTCGGTCGAGAACATCCCGTATTTGCCGTCCATTCCCGCCATCGTCCGCACCAGATACGGGAGGTCCTCATAATACCGGTATTTCTGCTCGAAATGTAGTCCACGCTGTGGAAAGCGATAATACACGCGTTTTCTCATGTCCATGGTTATGTTAGCACTTGCACCCGTGTTTACATTCGTTATCTCAACCACAATCGCGATCAGAACAATTAGGTCACAATCGAATCAGTCCGGCATCAAAGACCCCGTCAACCGCCCGGATCTCACCAAGTAGATCGTCAGATACCTCTGAGTCGACATTCAGGATCATGATCGATGTGTCGTCTGCCCCGGCTTCGCTGACCTGCATCCCTGATATGTTGATCTGTTCCCTGCCAAGAATCATGCAGCAAGGACCAATGATATTTGGCTGGTTCCGGTGCCTCGATACGACCAGGTATTTCGACGGCACAATATCGACACGGCAACCATCGACCTCAATAATCCTTATGTGATCCCCGATGTGTGTGCCGGTCACAGATCTCGTCCCACCGCTTCCGGCAAGACTGATCGTTATCGATGGCGTTTTCTCAGCTTCAGCAGATTTACTCTCCTTGATCTTGATCTTTCGCCCCTTTGCGATCTCGGGCGCGTTCACATAGTTGACAGTTGGTCCCATCGACGGCGCAAGCACGCTTTTTAGTGCGGCAAGCGTGATCATTCGCACATCGTCAAATATCTCGCCCGCATACCCGATCTCGATTGCATCAAAGCTGCCAGCCAGTTGAGCGCATATTCCCCCGAGCGTCTCGGCGATACCGATGTACGGCGACACCACCGACATGACATCAGGTCTGATGGACGGCAGGTTGATCGCGCTCTTGACAGACTCGCCGCGAAGGGCGGCAAGGATCTGCTTTGCGACATCGACTGCCACGGCAACCTGCGCCTCAGCGGTGGACGCCCCAAGGTGCGGGGTGACAATCACATGATCCAGCTCGAGCAGCGGACTCCCGGTCGGTGGTTCATCCACAAAGACATCGAGCGCTGCGCCAGAGACTTTTCCGCCGCTTACCGCACGTGCAAGCGCGTCTTCGTTGATGATCCCGCCCCGTGCGCAGTTAACGATCCTGACGCCCGGCTTCATGATCCCGAACTTGGCATCATCGATCAGGTCCCTTGTCTCGCTGGTAAGCGGCGTATGCACCGTGATATAGTCAGCCTGCCTTAACACCGTGTCAAGGTCGGTCAGCTCGATCCCGAGTTCCTTTGCACGCTCTGCCGGTATGAACGGATCATAAGCGATGATCTTCATCTCCATCCCATGCACACGTTTTGCAACCTCGATGCCGACCCTGCCAAGCCCGACAACGCCAAGAACCTTCTCCCTGATCTCGCTACCCATGAATTGCTTGCGGTTCCACTCGTTTGCTTTCATCGAGGCGTTTGCCTGCGGAATATTCCGCGTCATCGCAAACATCATCGCAATCGTGTGTTCCGCCGCCGAAATCGTGTTTCCCTCAGGCGTGTTCGCAACAATGATGCCTTTCCTTGTTGCCGCGGCTATATCGATGTTATCCACGCCAACCCCAGCCCTGCCAATGATCTTGAGGCGATCTGCTGCCTCGATGATCTCCTCTGTCACTTTTGTTCCGCTTCTGATCGCAAGAGCGTCGTACCCGGCTATGATGTCCACGAGTTCCTGCGGCGTAAGACCTGTGCGTACGTCAACCTCATGCTCGGACCTGAGAATCTGCAAACCATCTTCCGCAAGCGGATCACTTACAAGAATTTTCAATATGATACCTCCATCCTTTGGTTTATGATGTATCTATGATCACATAGCTTAAACGTGTTCTGTGCCCAGATGTTGCA
>JAYEGG010000207.1:0-3054 GCA_034658995.1 Methanobacteriota archaeon
TTTATCCGCGGTTCATTATATTTTCAACTGACAGGAAACTCTGCAAAACCGATATCGAGTGGCTGAATAGATGATCAATATGATAGAGCTCCTGGGTTCGCTATCACGGAAGATACCAGAGAGCCACGCACTGGAATATACTGGAGAATCATATACTATGCGTTGCAGGATTGTTTCGAGGTGATCCTCGCAAATGCGAAAGGTACGTGTTTAGCTAACTATAAGATTGCAGCTAAATACATACGGAACCACGAGATTACACAGATTTTCACAAGATTTCTGTGTTAATCTCGTGAAATCTTGTGTAATCTCGTGGTTTTCCGCCTTGGCTAAACACATACTGCGAAAGAAATCCACGATCTCAAGCAGGTACGGAGAAAGACCGACAAGAGAGATTGTAAGAAGGTGGGGATGTTCTGATCCCGAAGTACCTTTATAGCGGTATCAGGATTCCAGCAGTTCTCTCACAGTCTTCGCAATCTTCTTGAACTCTATTATCTTGTTGATTACGCCATTTGCGCCCGCATTCATGGCTCCATCGATCAGATCCGGCTCATGATAGGCGGTCACAATATATATCTTCGCATCGGGGTCGCTTTCAATAATTCTCCGGGTAGCCTCGATGCCGTCCATCACAGGCATCCGTATGTCCATCAGCACGAGATCGGGTCTCATGCCATCGCAAGCGAGTTGTGTGTACATCTCAACTGAGATCTTTCCGTTCGCTGCTGTGTGTGTTTTGATATCATCATAAGCCACACCAAGATACATCTCCATTAACTCACGGATATTCGGTTCGTCGTCGGCAACCAGTACGTGATATGTCATGTCTAATCCTCTTGTGACATCTCGAGCGTATCCCTCACCAGTTCGTCGATTCTTTTGACATTCTCTTCGATTATGATAAGTTTTCGTCTTGATTCGTCCGATAGATTGTTGTTATCGATTAATAGCGTTAGATATCCCTTCACAATCGATAACGGGTTGATGAATTCGTGCGAGGTCTCACGCATGAATTTTGCCTTGCCCATGCACTCATTCTCAAGCAGTCTGTACGTATGTTCGAGTTCTGTTGTTCTTTGCATCTGTCATCCCGCCCGAAGAATATCTGCCGGATCCTCGCGAGCAGCGATCAGTGCTGGCACCCAGCTTGCGAGTAGTGACATGCCGGGTGCTGCCACCAGCACCATCGCCAGTATCCGTACATCGAATAACGTTGCGATCGTTCCTGATCCGGGTCCGGTACCAGGAGCTATGGCTACAGAAAAACCGATGAGATACCCCAGAGTCGCCCCGATAACTCCAAGAAGGAGTGCCTTTGCCAGAAAGAGATTAAGAATCTGGCGTGACCGGTAACCGAGTGTGCGCAGTATGGCGATCTCCTGCCTCCGCTCACGGACGTTGTTCAGGGTCAAGACACCGATCAGCGCCATACTGACAATAGAGACGAGCGGGATTAATAAAGCGACAAAAGACTCTATTTCACCCCGGAGTTTTGAGCGGTGCGCAAGTTCCCTGGCTAAGGATGATTTTGCTACGGCTTTTGCGTTGCTGCGTGCCTCCCATCTGGTCAAAGCCCTGTTCTCAAGGAGAATTGCCTGCGTGCCGGGCAGGATCTCTTCAATGTCGCGTTTTAGGGTGGGGGGATCATAACCTTCGCAGAGACACTGGAGCAACCTGATCCCACTGATACTGCCTTCCATGCCCAGCAGGTGTTGCGCCTGCCCCAGATCTATCCATGCGGTGATGTCATCTATCGTTCCGCGTCTTGAGTGGCACTTTTCCACTTCAAAATTCTCGCCAAGCAGCTCAACCGTGTCGCCAACCCCCACGTTCAGGCTATCCCATAGCTCATACCCCAGAACGATCTTGCCAGGGGCAACCCCGACAGTCGTGGGCATGGGGTTCTGTTTCTCGGGTGGCTTCCATGAGACCGGTGTCTCGCCCCTGGTTCCCACGAGCATGATTGTCTGGTTTCCCTGCTCGGTCCATCGTATCTTCTGCTCGAGGATCGGTAACAGGTGGTTGATCGTCACCAGATTGGATTCTGCCACCCGTTCAATGTATTCCTCGGGCATAAATTTCGATGTGTATCCTTCGGCATAGAAATCATCCGGATTCTCGCCTTCCGGTAAAATGAGCACGTTTAACCCGAGTTCCAATGCGATTTTTCGGTAATCATCTTCCATCTTCGCCATCTCGCCTTCAAGCCGCTGTTCCTTCTCTTCAAGTATAAAATCGGTCTGCAGGTCATGGGCTTTGAGAACTGTTAGTTCACTGACAAGTACGGAGGCTGCGATTACTATCGCGAGAAGAGAGAGTGCAAACGTAAGCTTGCGATGAGTTGCCTCTTTTCTTACAAGACGCCAGAAGTCAGTCATTGTTATCACTCGGATGCCAGAAGTTTCCCGTTCGCAAGATGGATTGTCCGGTGGGCATACGATGCTGCCTCCTCGCTATGGGTGACCATCAGCACAGCGCCTCCTGACTCTGCAAACTCCCAGAGGTAATTGAGGACAATCATAGCATTCTCTTTATCAAGATTTCCGGTGGGTTCGTCAGCAAGCAAAAGTTTTGGGTTGTTCAGGAGAGCCCGTGCCATCGCTGTTCGCTGCTGCTCTCCGGTACTGAGTTCGGAGGGTTTGTGGTCGGAGCGGGCGCTCAGATTGAAACGTTCAATAAGTTCTTGCGCCCGTCCATTGACGTTTTGGTCGGGCAGAGCCCCGGATGGAGCCAGCACGTTATCAATCACGCTCAAGTATGGGATAAGATGAAACTGCTGGAAGACAAACCCGATGTTGGACGCACGGAACTGTGCACGTTCATCCGGCGTCAGGCGATATGGATCCGTCCCATCAATGATGGCATGTCCCCTGTCAGGTGCCTGCAATCCACCAGCGCAGAGGAGGACGGTTGTTTTCCCGCTGCCGCTTGCCCCCTGCATCGCCACGAATTCACCTGTTTTCACATGGAACGATACATCGTCCACCGCTCTTAAAACCCCTTCGGGTCCATTGTATATCTTGTCAAGATTCTCTATTTCAAGCATTGTTA
>JAYEGG010000208.1:0-3048 GCA_034658995.1 Methanobacteriota archaeon
GGATTGAGAAGGTGATCGGGGATGCGCAGAACTGATGCCGGAGTTGTTGGGACGGCATGTCTCGGGAAACAGAAACAGCGATGACGGGGCGATGAAATGAGCAAGATAAAAACAACGAATCACCGTGCCCCGGCATCATCTCCCACCAGATCACAGTATCACGCCGCACTCGTCGCCGTGATGCTTCTTTGCATCCTCGCCCCAAACACTGTAGCCGCAGACGAAAGCATCCCCCTCATAGATTACACGCTCTCAGCCAGCCCATCGCCAGAGACGCATCTTGTGGTCGATGACGATCTGGAAGTGAAAGTGAACGGAGAAACCGTGTTCACAGACGATGACGGATACGCAACACCTGACGGACGTGCAAGTTGGAAGGGGGATCCGATAACGTTTTCAGCACTGCCCGGCGATGAACTTGAGATAATAGCCACAAATCCCGGAGGCGGGGGGATTGAACTGTCAGCACTGTATCTTCATGCAGATGGGGAGTCGGTGCAGTTGAGTGACGGTGTGCCAAATACGCCCGGCAGCGATCTACCTGGGTTTTTCAGGGAACGCTTCACAATCTCGATACCCGTATCATCTCCATCAGTCCGCATCCTCGGGCGCCCATCATCCGTTTACGGAGGCGAGGCTCTGGAGGTTATGGTTGGCTGGAGCAACATCCCGCGGGCTGTAAACTGGCTGTGAGTCTGGAGAAATCCGAGATAGACAAGGATTGTCTGGCAGATGATGTAGAGTGGATGATTTCCGGCAGTGGAGAGGCTACCTTCAAACTGGACGTCTATCCGGTCAATGAAACATACAATCAGGCGAGGGTGTGGGCATGCCTCCGCGACGAAAACGATAACTGGGCAAGTGTATTCGCAAACATGAACATGACCGTCCTTCCAGCGCAACAAAACCCGATCACATCACCAAAACCGCCCGCATACCTCCTCGCCGCCGCAGCCATCATCCTCATCGCACTCGTCTTCGTGGTCACCTCCCGCAAGAAAAAACGACCGGAATCCACAGTCGCAAAACCCGCACCACAAGAACCAGAGCGAACTCAACCGATTCCACCATCCAAACCAACACCAAGCTCGACCACCATCCCCGCCGATCACTTCACCACACTCCGCACGGTCTGGGATCCAAGCAGCAGAGACTTTGTCTGGGATGCAGAAAAACCGGATGAGTACGGAGAGCTTCCACGAATCAAACGGTGGATCGAAGGTAACAATCCGAATATCTACTGGTTTTTGCTGAAAATCGTGAATCACGCAGACAACCCTGTTACCGAATGGAATATCGCGCTCTACACCGAGCAAGCTCTCACGATCACCGAAGCGCACATCGATGAAAAACAGGTTCGCATCGTGAAGAGCGATTTCGATACAGACAGCAATAGAAATATATGCGTGGTCGCAATCCAGCCCGAACTCGGCGTAAGCATCCCTGCAAATAGTGGAAGACGGTCGATGTACTTCAAGATTGATATCCGGTGCGAAGACGCACTCAAAATGGAGTTTGGGGTTTCCGGAGTCGTTAAAATCGGGAAGTCGCCACAGATGAAAGTTCCGATCAGAGAGAAGCGATTCACCTACGCATGCAAGTATGGCGACTTCAGGAATATGCACTATGGATCCATCGATGCCCTCGCGTCACATGTGATGGAGAGTCTGCAAAATTCATATAACCATGAAATCGTACAGAATTTCACCAATTCCTTCAGACTGATCCGTGAGTTCGAGAAATACTGCAACGACAGATACACAGAGTCTGAAATCTTGGTCGAGAAACTTGAGGTGGTGCACAGTTCGCTTGGGAAAGCAGAGCCGACCACAAAAGACGAAATCTTACCGTTAGTAGAAGAGAATCTGGCTGCATTGCAGATGATGAGCGGTGTCAAAGCACAGAAAGAACGCGGAATGCGAGTGTGCGAGCAACTGATCAAACTACTGCACATAGCGACATCCCGGACCAGATAAGGGGCTGCTACATCAGGCAAAGGCGGAGCGATGATCATGCCTGATAAGATTGACAGGGGGCTCAATGAGGAAAGAACACACTTGCCAGAACCCGAGCGCATGGATACATCAAGATCCCATAGACCAGAACATCTATAAACAATCGTGAAAGAAGAGTTGTGCAGGTGACAATATGCTTCAAATTTATGCAAACGGTAGTTTTGTGCCGCAAGATCAAGCGGTGACCTCGATCTATGACCATGGTTTCTTATATGGTGACGGTGTGTTTGAAGGCATACGTGCGTACAACGGACGTGTTTTCCGCCTGGATGCACACATCGATCGGTTATACGACTCGGCAAAGGCGATTCTGCTGAAAATCCCACTAACAAAGACGGAGATGAAAGACGCTGTTCTCGAGACGCTCCGGGTCAACAACCTGACAGATGCGTACATACGACCGATAGTATCAAGAGGGATCGGCGATCTCGGGCTCGACCCTGAGAAGTGCGCCACACCAAATATATTCATCATAACCCAGCCATGGGGTGCGATGTACGGGGATCTGTACGAGAAGGGACTTACCGCAGTCACAGTCACCGTACGCCGAAACGCGCCCGAATCACTCTCGCCAAACATCAAATCGCTCAATTACTTAAATAACATCCTTGCAAAGATCGAAGCAAACCGGGGTGGCGGCGATGAAGCGATCATGCTTGACGTACACGGGAACATATCGGAAGGATCCGGCGACAACATCTTCGTCGTGAAAAACAACGTCATCTCAACGCCACCAACCTTAAACAACCTCCGCGGAATCACGCGTGCATGTGTAATCGAGATCGCACACGGTCTTGGCTGGCATGTCCACGAGACCAATCTCGGGCTATTTGATGTGTACACAGCAGACGAGGTGTTTGTGACCGGCACTGCTGCCGAAGTTGCGCCAATCACAGACATCGACGGGCGCACAATCGGCGACGGGAGTGTTGGCAGCACCACAAAAAAGCTGATGCAAGAGTTCGAGAAACTGACGCAGACAGACGGCACGTCGATATAGGGCGAGACAACCCCCATAGAAATACAACAAACG
>JAYEGG010000209.1:0-3045 GCA_034658995.1 Methanobacteriota archaeon
TTATGAGATGCTTGAGCGGTATGAAGGGAAACTTTCTTGTACCGTTCTGAGATGAGGGGGGGCGGGTAACCGTCCCCTTCTTAATCGGCGGTTAATCTTTTTTTGCCATGATCCAATTATCCAGAAGGTATGTGTTTAGCCAAGGCGAAAAACCACGAGATTACACAAGATTTCACGAGATTAACACAAAAATCTTGTGAAAATCTGTGTAATCTCGTGGTTCTGTATGTGTTTAGCTGCAATCTTATAATTAAGAATGTCCACAAACATCGCGAATCCATATCTTTTTGAGGACTCGCTCCGACCATAAACCATGGGTGCGGAGATGAAACTCATGGCGCCGGCGGACTCCTTTGAGACTGCTCGCGGCGTAATCGATTCCGGTGCAGATGAGATATATCTCGGGCTTGAGAACCGGAATTTCGTGAATCTGAACCTTTCGGGACGCGGTCGCGGCTGCAATGTGACCACATCCCGGGAACTTGTTGAAATCATCGAGTTTGCGCATGAGCGTGGCGTTATAGTGGATTACGCCGTGAACACCCCGTTTCTGAGCGATGAACTCGAGGAGATCTTCATATCGCACGTGATGGCTGGTGTGGATGCGGGCGTTGACGCACTGATCGTCGGCGAACTCGGTGCGATGCAACTGGTGAGCGAGATGAGTATGGGACTTCCGGTTCATGCGAGCGTGCTTTTAAACACGTTTAATCGTGGGCAGATCGAACTCCTGAAGGATTTGGGCGCAAGCAAGATCGTTCTCCCGTTCAAGATGGGGCTTGACGAGATCAGGGAACTATCCGGATGCGGGATCGACCTTGAGATATTCGGGCAGTTCGGGTGCTCAAATATCAATGGGACGTGCCACCTCATCCACAGCGCAGGCGAGGAGATCAACCTCGGGATCCCGTGCCGTGCAAACTACCTGATTGGCGGCGGAGTGCAGCGTGTGCACCCGATCCTTGATGCGGGCACAGACTGCTCGCTCTGCAGCATCCCTGACCTGCTCGATATCGGGGTGAGCGCACTCAAGATCGTTGGAAGAGGCATGAATCCGGAGATGATCCGGGAGATCGTGCAGATATACCGAAAATGCATCGATCTCGCGCTCTCTGGCAGTGACGCAGGCGCAATCAGGGATTACGCGCTCGCAGAAGAGCCGATCTGGCAGTTACTCTGTGAACAAAAGAGGTGCAAGTACCTCAAGACAAATATTTCCGATTCCTATGTGTGATGTGTGATATTCATGATTGAACTGCGGACGTGCAATTATTCAAGGATCAACGAAATCGTATGGCAGATCGAAGATGCGGATATCGATTCGGGCGTCAGGATCGGGCTAGGGAGTGAGGGATGCGTGCATAAGCTGCCACCTGTTGAGGATCTTGTGCGGGCAGCCGATCTCGATTGCGCAGGTGGCGTAACGCTGGTAACCCCGATCACGCCTCAGAAACATTACGACCGGATGCATGCGTACCTTGGCGAGATCGCCGACCTCGGAATCAGCGACCTCCGCATCGTCGTGAACGACCTCGGAATCCTGCATTCGTGCAATATCGCAAGCCCCATTGCCGGAAGAGGCATCGTGCACACATCAGAAGCCTGTCCATGGGCAGACCACATCCTGCGAGACGAGAGCGATTATGTGAGGGATGCGTACCTCCAGACCAGCCTCAATTACACCAGAACCAGCACACTCTTCAAGGAGATGGGCGTTGAGGCAATCGAGATCGATCTCCTGCCCCGGACGATTGCGGCGGCAAAGAGGCTGGACTTTACTGTGTATGCGCATCTCGGGTACGCGGTGGTCGCCTATGCACGAAGCTGCCACACAGCCCGGTTTCATCAGAAGATACCGCCAGAATGTGCGCAGTTCTGCGATTCACCACTGGAACTGACACTGCGAGAGATATTCGATCTCGAGAGTCTCGGCTTCGCGCCGCCGGATGCTGATGTGGCTGCGGTCTTCCCGACGCTCTATCTGCTCGGGAATGCGATCTACATGAAGAGCGACTTCTGCGATGCGGCGGGGGCGGAGGGGTTTGTCGTCAATTGCGATATGTATGAACAGCCAAGCGATGTGAGCGACCTTCTGGCAGGTGGCGAAACTCACAGTATCGCATCAGACAGACGCTAAAATCCATATTCAGCATCTTGGATAAAAAGACAGCCTCGCCCCCCCCATCACCAAAAGAATATACATATCAGCACTGACCGGACACTCCTGAAGACAAACGTGCGGTTCCTGTGGATCGCTGCCGGAATCATAGCCCTATCCCCCACCTTTGTGACCGCAGGGCTTGGCTTTGGCGAGCATCTCTGCGACCCCACGAACTGCAGGAAGTGCAATGCAACGATATACGAGGAGTTCACCTCCACCGGCGCACACACAAATATCACATGCGGCGACTGCCATCAGAACACTGATCTTGATTACAGCGTTCCGCTCTCGTTTAATCTCACATGGCTCGATGTGCCAGACGACACGCCGCACACCGCCGCATCGGTCGAGTGCATCGACTGCCACCCACACGTGATGAATGAACTGAGTGATAGTGGCGAGGTACATGCCAGATTCTATGAAAAGAGCATGGCGTATCAGCCCGATCGCCCGAATGCAGCCTGTATCGCCTGCCACACCCACGCGGACGTTGCGCTCAAGCGGACGCGCATGGAATATATAAGCTACATCGTGAGCTGCGATGGGCACGGCTACAATGTGAGCTTGAACGGGTCAGACGACCTTGGACCCCACCGGACAAGTTCTGACGATTGATTAAACGTATGCGTTTAGCTGACAAAAAAACCCGAGATTTCACAAAAGTTTGATCAAAAACTGACTTCCAACCCGGAGGGGGCATTTGTCACCCATCGTCTATACACTTTTTATTATTTTCTGGGACGATTCGAAAACCGCGGAGGGACGGGAGAGAGAAACAACACCCCTCTGCGATCCTCAGCGTCCTCTGCGGTTAATCTTTTTTTGCCATGATCCACTTATCCGGAAGAAATTAAAAGGCTCTTTGGTAATTCCCGTGAAATTGA
>JAYEGG010000210.1:0-3043 GCA_034658995.1 Methanobacteriota archaeon
GTCTGCACTCCTCATCAAGACCTCTGGCGTGCTCCAGCAGAAAGCATCCCAGACAGGTCAGGAAACAACCAGAGAGGTCGCCTCAAACCTCCGTATCGATCGGATCATCGGGGAACGGGATTATTATTTGTCGCTTAACCTGAACGACAACGGGAGTCTCATGAAGGATGACGGCACAAACTTAACAGAACTTAGCTATACATCCCCCATCGGCGGTTATATTGAGATTGAGAACCCGGGTGGCAACGCATCCAATATAACCATCACCAGCAGTGATGCTGATGGGTTCACCGATGTGAACTACTCGGTTGCCGCAGGGGATGTGTATGAGTGCTATTTCGTAAAATCTGGAACATACAAAGTGGCTGGAAACGAAGAAGAAAACAGATCGGTCAACATAACGGTGCAGCAGGACAATTACGAGTACGGGTACGTATCAAAACTCCGCATCACCATGTCGCTCGGTCCGGGAAGCGAGGACATCGATCTGTCACAGTTGATCGTGTACTTGTCAGATGCAACGCATACCGCGGATGTCCGTTATCATCTTGGGAAGCGCGAGGGGATATATTTCGCGAATAATACTGCAACCCCAGAGTATTTTTCGATCAGTCCGATACGGATCAGGGATGACACTTCCTTCGATGCGACCCAGCCGGTGCTTCGAAGCGGTGATGTGATGGAGGTGACCCTGGACGTGCGGAAGGTCTTCAAGTTCGGCGGCGCATACCCGGATCCCACGTATACGGGAATCGCCACCAGGACATCTGTTGACCTGCAGATCAGACCTGAGGCAGGATCGCTTGTGATACTCGAGATCACAACTCCGGGGTCGTACTTCAAGTCCAAGTACATACAGCTCCTGATATGAGATCTGATGAAAGCCTACATCCTTGATCTCGATGGTGTGATATATCGCGGCAGCAATCCAATCAATGGCGCGGTTGATGCAGTCAACCGGCTGCAAGACCACGCAAAAGTGCTCTTCCTGACAAACAACTCAACCCGGAGCAGAAGCGTTGTTGCAGCACGGCTGGAGGCAGCAGGAATCCGGTGCGGGGCGGGTGACGTGATCACAGCTGGATATGCCGCCGCCGTCTACATCCGGAAACGTTATGGTGCAAGCACGGTGTACCCGATCGGCGAAGCGGGATTGACCGAGGAACTAAAGGTGCAGGGGCATGTGATCAGCGAGAATGCTCGTTTCGTTGTTGTCGGGCTTGATCGCGACTTTAATTATGAGAAAATGAGGATCGGACTTCAGAACATCACGAATGACGCAATATTCATCGCAACAAACACCGACCCGGTTCTTCCGACAGAAGACGGCTTCGTGCCAGGCGCGGGTGCGATCGTCAGTGCGCTTGAGACCGCATCAGGCAAGTCGCCGGTTGTCACAGGCAAGCCAGAGCTTCCGATCATGGATATCGTGCTCGATCATCTGGGGCTTGATGCGGGCGAATGCACGGTTGTCGGCGACCGCCTCGATACAGATATCCTTGCCGGCACCAGGTGCGGCATGAGAACTGTGCTCGTGCTCTCAGGGGTTGAGACCCGGGATAGTCTTGAGCGGTCTGACATCGAGCCGGACCTTGTGATAGGGAGTGTAAAAGAGCTTTTGGCAGCGCCTGAGGGCGATGACCCGGTTCGCGGGAATGTTTATATGAAATAGGATCTGGTGTAGTATTTGCATGTCTCGAAGAGAACTCTGCCATGATCTGTATATGGCATCGCTCCAGACAGACTGTATGGTGATACTCGCGTGTTCGAAAGGTGGGAAACGCGATTATACAGGCTCCGTACTTAGGCCAGGGGTTTAGTGACTTGAGACAAAGAATATATGGAAAAACAGTTAGGTGAAGGATCATGAACGTAAAACAAAAAAATATAGTGGACCGTGTTCCAAACGGACTCTTAACCCTTGTAATTGCGACGATACTTCTTGTTTCAATCGCACCGATTGCGAGCGCGGGATGGGACTGCCGAAAACCAGTAACGATAAACAATCCCGGTGATACGTTGAGCGATTATCAGGTTCTGGTCACGCTGAACAGTTCGAACTTTGATTATTCGAAAGCAAATCCTGACGGCTCTGATATTGGATTTGTGGATGGAGATAACACCGTTGCGCTGAATTACTGGATCGAGGAATGGAATGCCGCTGGCGACAGCAGGATCTGGGTGGCGGTTCCGAGTGTTGATGGTTCCGGAAGTACAATGATCTACATGTATTACGGGAATTTTGGTGCAGGTGATGCGGGTGATGGGGATGCTACGTTTGAGTTTTTTGATGATTTTCCCGGAGCGAGTTTGGATAAAAATAAATGGCAACTGGGAAATGGTATCCCATATCATTATTACCCGATGGATTATCGGGTTTCAGATTCCACTCTTGTGACTTGGAGTTATACACCACAATGGAAGAGCATTCATTCGGATTATACGATATCGTCTTCCGAGACAGCGATAGTGGAAGCAAGAGTAAAAAGCGATGCTTATGATTCGTGGCACATTCTCTGTTTAACAGATCGTTCAGAAATAAATAGGAATAGATTTGGCGTGCTATTGGGGGGATATCCTGAAAGCCATATCGGAATACAAACCAAAACACCCTCTTCTGATTATAATCATCCCCATGATCTTGGCGTTATGCAAGCCAATAGGTGGTATAAATTAAAAATAATAAAGAGTGCAGAGAACACAATGGGCGCAGAACTTATAGATAACAATGGCACCCCCATCGACGATTACCACACAACCATCTATGGTTGGGATGCCTCTGAATGGCAAATAACCCAGTGGAAGTATGATAATGTCTATGGTTACTGGGATCATATCTTTGTTCGAAAATATACCTCACCAGAACCGACAACCTCTGTTGGGGCTGAAGAAAGCAACCCGCCAAGACCGCCCATCCCAACATACATCAGATCCACCGACGCCGATGACGACGGCGTGCCTGATGTCTGGGATATGGATAACAGTACTCCAACGGAGTACTGGACAGACCCACAGGGCGTCGGACGAAGATGGGGCGACATGA
>JAYEGG010000211.1:0-3034 GCA_034658995.1 Methanobacteriota archaeon
GGTGTTTGCGCTGATTGGGGTGTTGATTGTGGCAATTCTATTACGAAAGAACGATTAGGTAAAACGAATACAACTCAGATGAGGTGATATACATGGAATCTGGAAATGAGATACTGGAAACAGCGACATCGAAAGCGTTTGGAGGAATCAGGGGGACGTGCATCTGCCTGATCGCACTGGCAGTACTTTGCGCATGCACGCAGATATCAGGCGCAGCCGCGGGAGATCTTCTGATGGAAAGCGGAACTGATGAGTATCAGACACTGGCTCAGGGCGAATCATGGGATCTGGGATATGAAGGCTATGTGCTTACTGTGAGGCAGATAGATCTAGAAGCATCAAAAATCTGGCTGAGTATGCTAAAAGATGGTAAGGAAGTTGATTCGGATGTGTTAGGTCATGGTGATACTTACATCTATAAAACGGATATTGATGGGATTGAATATATAATCTTTAAAGCGAATGTATGGAGACTATTCAGAGGGACTGACGCCAACATAGTTCAACTCAGGGATTTCCATCTGTATTCAGACGGATCATCGAATGTTGAACCAACCGCATCTCACACCGTATCGCCCACCACCATCGAGTACCTGCGGATCACGGCTAATGTGAACAACGGCTACGCTATAACAAGCATTGAAGAGAAGCTCACAAACCCGCACGATACTGCAACAGATGACGAGTTCAGGTTCCTGATCCCTGATTCCGCATTCATATCGGGCTTCAGCATCTTCATCGACGGCGTTGAGTATGAAGCGGATGTGCTCCCTAAGAAAGAGGCTGATGAGCGGTTTGAGGTGGCGGTCTCGGAAGGAAGAACGGCTGGCGTCTTAAAGACGAAGAAGGAGAACATATTCTCATATTCCTTGAGTTTTGAGCCTCACCAGAGCATCGTTGTTCGTCTGACTTACGAGCAGCCTGTTAAAAAGACGCTTGGCGAGTATGAGTACGTGCTGTCTCTGCGAGAGACTGATGTGGCGCACAGCATGCCGGATTTGTCTGTAAACATCACGGTCGCATCAGTGAACCGGATAATATCTCTGGAAACCCCGGGATTTGAGGGGACGAGCACAAAATACATCTCTGCAACAGAAGCACGGGTCACATACAGTGCGAAGACGCTTCCTGACAAAGACCTCCGGGTCGTCTTCACAACCGACAGCACGTCTTTGAACGGAGAGATGCTCTTCTACGAAACCGGCGGGCAGGGTTACCTGATGCACATCTTCTCGCCATCAGAGGGAGACCTCGGGACCGCGGCTCTTGATAAGGAGATCATCTTTGTGATCGACAAATCAGGCTCCATGCGTGGCAGCAAGATCGCGCAGGTGCAGCGGGTCTTTGCAGGTATCATCGCAGACCTCCCGCCTGATGATTACTTCAACGTGATATTCTTTGATCAGCAGGGTGTGATATTCAGTGACGCGCTCATGGAAGCAAACACAGATACAAAAGCAGAGGCAGCAAACTTTGTTGCCGCGCTCGACGCAGACGGTGGCACAAACATCAATGAGGCGTTGCTGACTGCGCTCGGTATGTTCGATCCGGATTCGGAGCGAGTCCCGATCATCGTCTTTCTGACCGATGGCGAGCCCACCGATGGTGTAACATCGCCTTATGTGATCAGGGATAATGTAAAAGCCGCAAATGGGGTGGAAGTGTCCATATTCACAATCGCGTTCGGGATCGATGATGAGGAGAACTACGACTTCTTAAGAGCGCTCTCCCTTGAAAACTGCGGGGTGGCAGAACAGTTCTACCCGGAAAAAGACGCTGAAGCCGGGATGAACACATTCTATGAGACGATATCAACACCTGTGATAACTGACATGGACTTTAGCTACTCCGATTCATCTGATATCGTGAACACCGGCCACAACACGCTCTTTGCAGGATCAGACGCAATCACACTCGCCAGATACCGGGCAGGCACAGAAAACATCGACTCAAGCATCGACGCGGTCACACGCACAGGCAGCCGCAGCTTTGACGAGACATTTTCAGTCGTTTTTGGATCCGAGAACAGCTTTGTCCCGAAACTCTGGGCGCACACGAAGATAAGGGAACTGATGGACCGGATGGTCGTTGAAGGTGAGACCGACGCGCTTGTGTCAGAGATTACTGACCTTTCACTGGAGTTTGGGTTCGTAACTCCATACACCTCGCTATTTGTGGAGGTGCCAGTGATCGATAAGATCAGCGAAGCGACCACCGAATCCGGCACGCTGGCAGAGCCCATTGAGATGGAGGTGCCCGCCGAAGCATACGGAAGAGATGGTGCGTCAGAGGCACCAGTAGCTACAGCAACTCCGACCCGCGCCCCCGTATGGAGTGGGGCAACAGACAATGCAATTGGAGTGGCTCCTGAAGAAACCCATACACCAGCAGAGGAGACTGCAATGGCGGAGAAGACCCCTGGCTTCGGCGCGCTCTTCGCGATCTCATGCCTCGTCGCTGTCGCATATCGGGTGCGACGGCGGTGACTTCGCAATATCCTGCTGGCGAAACCCATCCGCGTGACCGAAGAACCTGTGTGATTGTTCACTCCGATGCCTATGGCAATATTCTACGGAGTCCTTTCACGCCATCTTTTCCGCATCCACACTCGACAACTCCCCATGCCGCATCAAACGGTAGGGGGAGTTCCCCGGATTTGAAGCGGCGTTTGCAAGGCGGCACCCTACTGTGACGATGGTTATACTTCACACCGCCACAAATTGAGCTTTTTTGCATAAGCGTCAGTTGGATGTGCAACCAGAGCTTAACGCCGCCCTTAGCGTCTCTCACGCCTTTCTCGTCTTCGCGTTAAATTGATAACGCAAAGGCGCAAGGTCGCAAGGTCGCAAAGGCGAGAAAGAACAAAACCCCTCATGTTGGCGATCATGTTGCAGGGGCATCGCGGGCATTGGTTGCTGTGCACTTATGGTCGGATCGACCATCAAAAAGCGCAGTTTATACCGTGTGCCTGAGTATACAAGCCAACCGGAGATTGCGCCGTTTGCAATCAAAGACCGGGGTGTTTCACCATATC
>JAYEGG010000212.1:0-3033 GCA_034658995.1 Methanobacteriota archaeon
CAGTTGCGATATCGTGAGCGTTCTGCATCGCTTCCTGTGTTTTCAGTGTGAATTTGTCGGGTTGCATGATGGTGTTCTTGTCTTGGTGGGTGATTAATCATTCGATTGATCGGAATTTGAGAAAGATTACTCTGCAATAACGTTCCGAAACAGTATGGAGCTGCCATGAAAGCTACAAACCTTCCGGAAGTACATGATATATTTGACCCGCAGGAGCCTTTAATCGAAGAGGTAATGCTTTGAAATACCTATGCTGCGTAAATTATAAAGCGTCAACTATAGATAAGCAGATCAGGGAGTTGAAATACCTCAGGATATCAGATGATCTGATAGAATCCACAGCAAGGTTCTGGATTGATTTTTGGAGCAGTAGAAACGGTTCAGATAGCATTTTCGCCTGTTATTATATTGATGGCAACACTAAAGCACTCTGGTCATCCAAACCGTGCCATAAAGGCAAGGTAACAATGCAAGACAAGGGTGATGAACTGCTTAGAGCAGGTTTTTATTCATGATGGAGAGGGACCCCCCCCATCTATTTCCAGACATTCAATGGCCATGCCGACCTTGGGAAGAACTCACTTGGTATGATGGATAAAATAAGCGAACATCTCAAAGATACTACAACATTAGGTGATCAAATTACAGTAAACAGGATTTTAATACTGGACGGTGGTGGAAATAGCGTTAAAACTTTGCGTGAGCTCTCTGATTCGGAGCATCACTTCATAACAATCCTGGATTCCAATCAGATCACTGATAGGAATATTAAATCTGTATCCGGGAAAAAACGATACGACTTTGGCGATGCGTATGTAGCAGCAATTCCCGGTAGGCATGTAAACGCATGCGGGCAAAGGGTCGATTCTCTATAATCAGGAGCCGGAGGCACGATAAAAGTGGGCAATAAGATTGTCAAGGGCACCGCCAAATCGTTCAAGCTGCCAGGCAAGGGGATGGGAACTGCTTTTGGCGTTTTCGGTTGCGCCGTAGAGGCGTATGAGATCTATGAGAAATACTCCAAGGATAAGGGGGATAAAGCAGGGGCACACATAACACAGAACAGCCATGTCAGAAATTGTATTAACCATGCTCCACTCAGAACTACAGTCCACACGACCAGCGATTTAGACTTCCTTTGCTCGCCAGTTCAGAACGTCGAAGGAATATTTGTAACAGCATATTTCCCACGGGATGTTCCCGCTTCTTACCAGCCGTTTGACACCACCATAATGCTTAATGGTCATGAAATCGGTAGAATTGAGGATGCTGTTCCGAAGGGTTATTACACCTTTGAAGCCGATCCCACCTGGCTTAATTATGCAGATGCCGGCGTTACCGAAAATGTAATTACCCTGGATGTCGAAGGCATGAACAGAGGTTATTATGTACCTCTTGAAGGCTATAAGATTGATATTAGGTTTAAAAAACTTACGCGGGCGGTGTGTGTTGCAAGTCAAGCAGAAGCAGACCTGATCGTTATGGATCTGGGCAGTGCTATGGACTGCAAGGCGGATTTCGCGGTCAGTCTGGCAGACATAAAATTCTCAGACCTGCAACCAGGTGAAGGTGAAGAGGTGACCATAGAAGCCACGATTCACAACCTGGGAAGCGAAGGAGAGATCCAGGTCGATGTTCAGTTCATGGACAATGGTGTTGAGATCAGCAGCGTACGTGCCCCATACCTGCCGGAGTTCTCCAGCGAGACCGTCAGCATCAACTGGACTGCCACGGAAGGAACTCACAATATACAGCTCAATGTGAATCTTGACCGGGAAATAAACGAATCGGATTACACAAACAACGAGGCAAGCACAACAATATCGGTTACATCGCCAGATGCAACCAAACCAGCGATAAGCAATCCACAACCACCGGATGGCTCCACAACCTCAGACAACACTCCGCTGATAAGTGCGGATTTAGCAGACCCCGGCTCAGGCATAAACACCACAGCAGTGAGAATCACACTCGATGACTTCGATGTGACGCAAAGCGCGACCGTAATCTCTTCTCGTGTGTGGTACACCCCGGAGATTACTTTAGCCAATGGCGTGTATAATGTATCGGTTTATGCTGAAGATAATAAGGGAAACAACAATTCTCTGGATTGGTCATTCACGATCGACGGCAGAACCCCGGGCGATGTGACCGGCGACGGCGTGGTGAATATCGGCGATGCGGTTCTGCTCTTCAACTGGGTCTCGTTCCCGAACGAGCGGGAGACGACTTATGCGCTCAACATGCCGGATAATGCTGATGTGACCTGCGACGGCGTGGTGAATATCGGCGATGCGGTCCTGCTCTTCAACTGGGTCTCGTTCCCGAACGAACGGGGATCGACGTACGTTCTGCAGTGAGATGCGAAGTGTGTGATCCCTTCACTCATTCTTTTTTTTGTGACCTTACCTGGTGTTGTGCTGCCGGTTTACACATCCTGCGGGTCGCTCTGACCTGATGCGATGGGGTGGTTACAGCTTCTGGTGTTGCAGAGACCTCCGGTATTTGAATTGACGTATATGTTTAGCTGAGGCTAAAAAAACGTACTTACTCCGGTATTGTGTGGATATCTACATATGAAACCATGAGATTACACAAGATTTCACGAGATCAACACAGAAATCTTGTGGAAATCCGTGTAATCTCGTGGTTGTACTTCGCACCGCCACAAACTGAGCTTTTTTGCAAATGTGTCAGTGGGATGTGCTGACACACGTGAAAGACGTGACGATAGAGATGACGCCTTTCGCGTCTTTGCGTATTTCTCGTTGAATCGGAGAATAAAAACGAGAAAGACGCGAGGGCGCAAGGACGCAAGGACGCAAAGATTGAATAAACCTCGTGATCGGCTATCATGTTGTATGTGCCCTGTCTTGTGTATTCATGGTCAAATCGGCGATATAAAAGTGGCTCTCTGGTATCTTCCGTGATAGCGAACCCAGGAGCTCTATCAGATTGATCATCTATTCAGCCACTCGATATCGGTTTTGCAGAGTTTCCTGTCAGTTGAAAATATAATGAACCGCGGATAAA
>JAYEGG010000213.1:0-3030 GCA_034658995.1 Methanobacteriota archaeon
TTATTTTTCTCTTTCGCACCCTCTGCGTTCCTCTGCGCACTCCGCGGTTTTCCGAAACGTATTTCGAAAATATCAAAAAATCTCCGATGTTTTGGTCACTGTAACTCAAGATACCAGAGACCCATAAAAGTCTCCAGGTATATTTCACTGGAATTTTTGATTGTGCCAGATTGAATAAACCTCTTGACCAGCTATCATGGTGTATGTGCCCTGGTCTTGTATATCCCAGGTCAAATCGGCAATTACAAAAATCGCAGTTTATGCCGTGTGCTCAAGTTTAGCTGAACATGCACAAATAAACGTGCGACCCCGGTGATTCCCTCGTGCGCTTCAGGATACGGCGCAGGCGCATCAGGAAGCCCCGGGTCACTGACCGATGATCAGTGTGCCCCGGGAGATTCCCTTGATCGCATCGATGACGTGATCCGGGTTCTTTCCGTTCACAACCCGGCAGTTCATGGACCTCGCAAGCAAAAGTCCTGGTAACTCAGGGTCAACGCATGTTTCACCCATTGTTATCAGCTCTGATGCCGTAATCTCTGGGAGTTGTGCCCCGTTCCGAAGTATCCCGTCCACATCTGTTGCTTTTATGAGTGTCGCATCTAATTGTGACGCGATCCAGCCGGCGATTGTGTCTGACGTCGCATTCCATGTGTGCGTAATTCCAATCCCAATCCCACTTTCGTTTGTGCTTCTGCTTTCACTTTCGGATTTCTTCAGCAGATCGTAAACCAGGAGAACCGTTGCGCCGGCTCTGATTGACGGTATGTCCGCGATCCCGGTGACCAATCTTGCTGGTGTGCCGTCGGTTAGATAGTGTGCGTACTGGTCCATTGCAAGAATTGCCATCCAGTGGGCGGCTTCATCTGATATGCCGTGTGCCCTGCTTGCGGTTCGCACGGTATCTGCGAATATGCCGCCTCCAGGAACGATCAGGATGCGCTCGTCGTTAGTTAACGCGTATTCGTGAAGTGTGCTTACCAGATTCCGGGCATTCCCGATCAGGCTGCCGCCAATTTTTATTGTGATCATGGTATCCACCTGCGGTATTTCATGATGACTGCATCCTCCCCATCGCTGTAATACCCGGTATCGATCCTATCAACCACGAAACCAAGACGCTGATAGAACCGTACGGCGCGAAAGTTGTGGTTTCTGACTTCAAGAAAGATTCCACCGATATTTTTCCGGTGGAGTGCATCAATGATGTGTTTCATCAGTTGTGTCCCGATACCAAGCCCCTGGTATGCTTCACGCACCGCAATCGTGAAGACACGTCCGTACACGCCATCTTCTCCGACAGACATCACTCCTATTACGAACCCAGCCACCTCGCCGCGGTGATCTGCGACAAAGAACGTATCCTCATTCAATTCGTACAGATTCATGTACAGATATGGGTCGTGTTCACTGAACTGCTCGCGTTCGACCGCAATCACGCCGGAAAAATCCGCTGGCTGGAATCTGCGCACGATGATCATGTTACCGGTTATGTAGGTGGCATGAGCTGCTATCAATCTTTGGTCTGGTCTCGCCCGGCAGCCAGACAGGAACCCGGAGCGTATACTTCGCACCGCCACAAACCCGAGCTTTTTTTGATGGTCGGTTGGATGACAACAACATGAAGGACGTGACGACAGAAATGATCCCCTTCGCGTCTCTCGCGCCCTTGCGCCTTCGCGTTAAATCGGACACTTTTTATTATTTTCTGGGACGATTCGAAAAACCGCAGAGAGCGCAGAGGGACGGGAGAGAGAAACAACAACCCATCTGCGATCCTCAGCGTCCTCTGCGGTTAATCTTTTTTTGCCATGATCCACTTATCCGGAAGAAATTAAAAAGTCTCTTAAATCGAGAACGAGAAAGACGAAAGGGCGCGAGAGACGCGAAGAACGAAAAATCGCAGTTTATGCCGTGTGCCTGAGTATAGGCGAGGATTATTAACATCGCGAGACCAATATCACCCTCGATGACCACATCCCAGCGGAAGATCGAGCACCTTTTAATATGCGCTGATAAACCGGTCGAAGCACACACATCGGCAGGGTTTGATGAGGTACACCTGACCCACTGCGCACTTCCTGAAATCGATAAGGATGATATCAATCTTTCCACCGAGTTATTTAACAAACGACTGGATGCGCCGCTTCTGATTGCATCGATGACCGGCGGACACCCTGACACGTGTGAGATTAACAGGACGCTTGCACTCGCAGCCGAGCACCTTGGAATCGGCATCGGTGTCGGGAGTCAGCGGGCTGCAATTGAGGATCCGAAGCAAGAGGCGTCGTTTCGTGTGGTGCGGGACTGTGCGCCGAATGCTTTTGTCTATGCCAACATCGGCGTGGTCCAGCTGGCGGAATTCGGCATCGCAGGAGTGGAACATGCTATCGAGATGATCGATGCTGACGCGATCGCGATCCACCTCAACTTTCTGCAGGAAGCAGTGCAACCGGAAGGCTGCACGCACGCAAGCGGATGCCTGGGCGCAATAAAAGAGGTGTGTGACGAGATTTCAGTCCCGGTGATCGCAAAGGAGACGGGAGCCGGCATATCTCGTGAAACCGCGGCTGCACTCAGAGATGCGGGTGTTGATGCAATCGATGTTGGTGGATTGGGCGGCACGAGCTGGGCGGGCGTTGAGTATTACCGTGCTCTGGATCACGGAGATGCCATGTCAGAGCATCTTGGGCAGTTGTTCTGGGACTGGGGGATTCCGACAGCAGTGGCGATTGTGGAGTGTTCCGGGTGTGGCGTGCCGGTCATTGCGACAGGTGGCGTGCGCACCGGAATCGATATCGCCAAGTCGCTTGCGCTCGGGGCGTCGCTTGCAGGGACTGCGCTGCCACTGGTCGCGCCCGCAATGAATAGTGTGGATGCAGTGGTCGACCGGCTCTCGCGCATGATTGCGGAACTTGAGATCGCGATGTTTCTCTGCGGATGTGCCGCCCCTCGCGACATGAATGCGGTTTCGGTTGCGACATGCGGGAGGGTTCGGGAGATGCTTGGTGCAGACGTCCGTGTTTGAGG
>JAYEGG010000214.1:0-3023 GCA_034658995.1 Methanobacteriota archaeon
ACCGCGAGCCCCTCAACTGACCCAAAGCCCATTACCTATCCCTGCACTCACTCTTTCGTCCGCCCCATCGCCTGCGCCAGGGCACGAACCAGATGCCCCATCCCTGCTGCGCACAGTGTGCTTCCAAGGATCGCGCAGATGATGGTCGGGATACCAAGGGTGGCAGCCATAAAACCGGGAAATGACGGGTACATTGAGGGGTTGTTCGGATGGATGAACCGCACGTTTCCGAGCATCGATAGGGGTATTTTAGCAAAATTATATATAATATAATATCCAATTACCAGTGCGATAATTCCACATAGGCAATATAGCACAAGTGTCGCAACAGAAACATCCGTATCACCTGCATCCAGCCGGCGATCGTAGATGGCAAGCCCCGATCCTCCGAGAAATCCCGCGATCATGGCTGTAACCGGAGCAAAATAACCTGCGAGCACAGATACACACCCATAGATCATACCTCCAGCTACGATGCCCAGAAGAATTATCGGAAGTCTCGTTTTGCCTGGCATATCTGATTCTGATTCTAATTATCCGTATTTGGTTAGCTGATCATCCAACCGCAAGATCATGCGCCTGACCATGACAGGCATTGCACTGCCCCCCGCTTCCGTGTGACTGCTCCATCGTATGGCAGCCAACGCTTGCGCACGTAACAGTCGTCCCGTGATCGGGATGGCACAGGACGCATTCAATATAGGCATGTTCGCTCCCGCTCTGCAGCATCGTGTTGAACGGTTCCGCGTGACAGTCCACGCACATACCCGATGTCGTGTCGGCTGAGTACTTAATCTCGAGTGGCACATGCCCGATCCTGTGACAGTTGGTGCAGTCGCGCATACCCATCCCGGTGTTGTGCCCGGCGTGGCAATCGATACAGAGCATGGTGACCGCGTGTTCGGGATGACACATATCACACGCAATGTCTGCATGTCGCGTGTGCTTTCGTGTAAACGTCTCCTTGATAAATGAACCGTGACACCGGGCACACTGGCTGTTGTCATGTTCATCAAACTCGATCGATCCGGGTTTGTGCGGGTCATGGCAACTGGTGCAGTCCAGCGCATCAGAACCGTGCACCAGTCCGTGGCAGTCACTGCACAGGGGCAGGTAGCCGTGCTGGATGTGGCAGTGATCGCACTCGAGTGCCGAATGCAAACCGCCGCTCTCTTCGATGCCTTCGTACTGCGGGACGTGGCAGGAGCGGCATCTGCTACTGTTTAGATTGGAATTGTTGATCCGTTCCACCGGTGCATGGGGGTCCGGGTGACAGCTTGCGCAGGCAATGACGGTTGCGCCGTGTGTCTCAGGGTGGCAGTCCCGGCAGTCTGGCAGGTAGCCGTGCTGGACGTGGCAGAAGGTACAGTTCAGGGGCGCATGTTTGCCGCGTCCATTCTCCAGAGAATGGTACTGTGGCGCGTGGCAGTCCACGCACTCAGCGTTCCTCAACTCAGGGTACATGCGGTTATCCGGTGAAGGCACAGACAGCGGTTCACCATCCCCCCCACCGTCCGTACATCCACATACCGCAAGCACAGACATGATTACGACGATTAATGCGATTGCGTCCTTTCCGCGTCTTAGCCGTGCCATGACTGATATCTCCTTGATGACATGCATCCAGGCATCCGGTCACCATTGTGTCGCCTGAGTCTGCCATTCTAAATATACTGGTGGTGCCGACAGTGAATAAGTTTTATGTACCTGCCGGACTGCTTTTATACTTATGGCTGAACTCTTCGATCAGGTAAAAAAATTTTACCGGAGTGATAGTCCGCGGGCAGAACTCCTGCGCGATATCCTCTCAGTTGCCAAGATCCTCATACTCTTTGCAGTCGTATCCCAGATCGCGTTTGGAACATGGACACCGATGCGAGCGATCGAATCCGGCAGCATGGAACCACACATGCGGATCGGAGACATCGTCTTCATACAGGACATGTCCCGCACGAAGATCGTCACACAGGAAGAGGGTGCGATCAGCGGATACGACACATTCGGAGACTTTGGTAACGTGATCCTGTACAGGAAATACGGGCGCACCGACGCGACCCCGATCATCCATCGCGCGATGTACCACGTTGAGGCAGGAGAGCCGATGTGGGACGGTGGTCCGGCTGCACCGCACGCTGGATATATCACAAAAGGAGATAACAAAGAAACGAACAAGCAGTATGACCAGCAGGGAATAATCTGCCGCGAACCAGTGCGAGAAGAGTGGGTAATCGGCGTTGCGCGTTTCCGCCTGCCTTATGCCGGATATGTGCGCCTTGTATTCGCAGATATTCTTCAGGAATTTCTGAAATTAATAGGCAAGGAGCCCCGGGACCCGTACGACCATCCCTGAAGAACCACCAATTTTATGAGCGCATGGTAAAAGCCATGCCGGACATTCCCTGGTTCTGCTGTTTTTCTGTGGTCGCTAATGGCAGTCCTCTCGCGTACGTGGAAAAACGCGGTGCACCCATCTAAACTTTCTCGTCTCTCTCGCCTTTGCGACCTTCTCGTTATATCAGATGAACGAGAAAGACGAGGGTGACGCCAAGGGCGCAAAGATTAAAAACCACAGAATCCAGTAGAATCAGGAATTTTTATTTAAATCTTCCTTACGGACGATGGTTTTTGCAGCGAATATTAATGCCAGTGCTGTATATGCCCCCAGAATCATAAAAGTCATGTATCAACAAATTTTCGAGACTTTCCTATTATAAAACCAGTATCGCGTGCTTCTTTACCAATTTTCTGGCTGATAGGCTCTCCTGAAATCTTAGACAGAATGCGGTTTACTGCTATTCCGCTTGTAGTAAGTAAAAGAAGATAGCCTCCTGCCAGAATGGCTATCTCACTTAAGTTCATGTTTTCGATCATTATCCAACTCCCGTGTCCACCTTTGGGTAGTGTCCCAATTCAAGATAGTTAATGAAATAAAAGAGTCCGCGCCATAATATCCGATAGGGGGATGATTGTACGCACATGCTCAATGTCATGCGGAGTTTTAAAAAGGGCCTAACGGTACAAAC